>JAEYRR010000042.1 GCA_023435505.1 Bacillota bacterium
ATGCTTCTGAATTAGGTGTTGCGCAGGCTACTGAAAATGCAAGGTTAAATGGACTTGAGAATCGTGTGAAGTTTATGTGTGCCGATGTATTTGACCTGCTTCCTGAATTAGAAAGTAAAGGGGAGACCTTTGATGTAGTAATCCTTGATCCACCAGCCTTTACAAAATCCAGAAATTCCGTAAAGAATGCAGTAAAAGGATACCGCGAGATTAATTATCGCGCTCTTAAACTGATTAAAGATGGAGGATTTCTCGCTACCTGCTCCTGTTCTCATTTTATGACACCTGAGTTATTTACCCAGACAATCGGACAGGCGGCTAAAGCAGCCCATAAGCGTCTTCGCCAGGTGGAATACAGACAACAGTCGCCGGATCATCCAATTTTATGGGCAGCAGATGAGTCCTATTATCTGAAATTCTATATCTTTCAAATCTGTGAGGAAAAGTAGAGGATAACATGAATTATAAGAAAGCCAGAGAATACATGCAAACGATTAGTGGTATTGGAAGCAGACCAGGTCTTACCACGATAACAGAGCTATTATGCCGACTGGGGAATCCACAGGATAAGCTTAAGTTCGTCCATGTGGCTGGCACTAATGGAAAAGGCTCTACCTGTGCCTTTATCGCCAACATTCTAGCATGTTCAGGGTACAAAGTGGGATGTTACTTTTCTCCGGTGGTACAGGAATCCGAAGAATACATCCAGATATCTAATAAAGGACCAAAGTGGGCATATATAGAGAAGGAGCAAGTAGCAAAGCATATTAGCATCATAAGTCAGATATCTTTAGACATGGTAGGAGAAGGATATGACCAGCCAACCTATTATGAGATTGAAACTGCTATGGCGATGCTCGAGTTTAGCCAGCAAAAGTGTGAGGTTGTTGTATTAGAGACATTAATGGGTGGAAGGTTAGATGCTACCAATGTAGTAAAGAATGTGATTACCTGTGTAATCACCTCTATCAGCATGGACCATATGAACTATCTGGGAAATACAGTGAAAGAGATTGCTAGAGAGAAAGCCGGCATTATCAAGAAAGGGGTACCGGTTATCACCGACAGTTTTTTAAAGGAAGTAAGCGATGTAATTGCAGAGGTAGCTATGAAACAGAAGGCTTCTGTGACAGTAGTGAATCCATCTTGTATAATTGAACAGCCTAATGAAGGTGGGAAAAACCTTTTTACCTATAAAGGACAAGGGCCCTATGAATTACAATTAATTGGCAGTCACCAACAGAGGAATGCAGCGCTTGCAATAGAATGTGTGAGAGTATTGCAAAAAATAGGTAATAAGATCTCAGAGGAGTCAATTGCAAGAGGTCTTTATCAAACCACGTTATTCGGTAGATTCACTATATTAAAGAAGAATCCTACCTTAGTGATAGATGGTGCCCATAACCCCGATGCAGCTAAAGTCCTAAAGGATGCTTTACAGCAAAGGTTTAAGGGGAAAAAGGGTGTTTTTATTATGGGAGTGTTTGCAGATAAGAATTATAATGAAATCTTATCTATTCTAGGAGAGTTGCCATGCTGTTTGATTACAATTACGGCCCCTGGTGAAAGAGGGCTTAGCTCTGCTGAACTTAAAAAGGCGGCAAAGAAATACTGTGACCAGGTAATTGATGGAGAGAACTTACAAAAGGCTCTTAACCTGGCATGTGAGCTTGTGCCAAAGGATGGATATGTACTTTGCTTTGGTTCTTTATCTTATCTGGGGCAGGTACAAATATTTGCTGATGAGTTAACGTGTTGGAGAGAATAAGTTACTTTGATTACAAAAAATAGTGCTATACCAAATAAGTATAGTACTATTTTTGATACAGCTTATTTTTCTTTCTTTATGGATAAATCAAATCTTAACTTCATTTTGTAACCATTCTAATGCATCTTTAAATTCAACAAAATGTCCTTCTAAAACACCTGTTTTTGATAGTTCGGTATTCTTTTTTGTTTGAGCCTTTAACATAACGGAAGAGCCTTCAATAAATGCAAATGCTTTGCATCCTGCATCAACAAATGCTCTTGTCATTTCAACAATTGTTCCGACCTCTGCCGCACCAATTGGTGACATTTTGGAACAGTCTGCTATATAAGCCCAACCTTCTTTTTTCCATACATTTGCGCTTTGTAAAACTGTGCTTTTCAACCATATGATCTCGTCAGCATTTGTTTTTCCTATCGCTCCAGACATTACAATTCTTCTACCAGGTATGGTAGAAACAGTTTGTGCTCCATTCGTCTTGCTCATTCTGATTCCTCCTATGTAATAAATAAAGAATAAATATATAAATATACATATTTATTATAAAATGGAATGAAAATTCTGGCAAGTGTTCTGAATTTATACAAATAAAAATTTTTTATTACTAGTCTATCTCTGGTATAAATGCCTTTGCTATGGTTGGATTGTTTAGATCCACATAGTACATCTCTGAAGAGTTTAATTTATTATAGAAAAGATAGTCTTTTGTTAAGCAAAGATTCTGATAATCTCCAGCTTGAATGAGGCTACTTTCTCCCGTAGAAAGATTGACACAGTACACTCCGTTGTGATCTCCACCATCCGCCTGATAGAAGAGGTAATTGCCATCTTGTGTAATGTTATAGGTAATAACCCGATCGTTTACAATTGTTTTTTCTGAAGTCCCGTCTAGATTCATTTGAACAATAGAATAATTATCTGCATTGTTAATGCAATATAGGGAGGAGTCTTGAAGAATTACCTGACTATAATTACCTTCCTTCACTAATTCTTGTTGATTGTTCTCTCTTAAGAGACGGTAAATATTATGATCTTCTAATACACCTGTATAATATATGTACCAGTCGGTTATCATAGCGCATGATACAGCCTGCTCAAAAAGCATTTTCCCATTCTTTCCATCTAGTCCTATTGAATACAGCGCATAGGATTCATTTTTGTCATAATGGAGGTAGTAGACATCGTTCCCATACTGATGGACGCTGCCAGCAGGTGTGCGATCTAGTCGAACAATTTTTTTGCCGTTTAAGTTGATACGATAGACTCCTACATTAATAAACTCTAAGGCTGATCCTTTGTTATGTTCCTTTAGATTGTTAATACGATTATAAATGATATAATGTCCACTGGCATTGATATAGTTTATTTTATCATTACTAATTTTTTTAAATGTACTCAAATCGGCATCCATGGAATACAAGGCGCCATCGTCTAATAAATTAGAGAAGTAAATCTTGTCATCTAATTGACAAAATAGTCCATTGTTATAAAGGTTTCCTGGGGTATTACCATCGTCATTTTCATTGTTAAAGTGAGTATCTTCGCTAAAAAAGTACCAAATAATCACTACAATAACTAGAACAATTAGACCACTCATGATGATTATGTTTTTTTTCTTTGTCACATTCTCGCCTCCCAAGTATTATTATATCTTTAAATATATAAAAATACAATAATTCCTAAGGGATACATGTATTGCCATGAAAGACTTCTGCGGTTATAATGATTGTAATTATTGGTCAGAAGAGTTGAAGAAATGTAAAGTTGTAAATGAGAATACATAAAAAGAAAGATGGAGGACATACATGATAGATTTGCAGGATAGCAGAAATAAGATTGATGAGATAGATAGAAAAATCGTTGAATTATTTGAAAAAAGAATGAAGATTGCGTTTGATGTAGCTGAGTATAAGCTTCAGACAGGAAAGCAGGTATATGATAGGGACCGGGAACTGGAAAAACTAAGTCAGGTTAAAAAAATGGCTACATCAGAGTTTAATGAACATGGTGTAGAAGAGTTATTTGCTCAGATTATGTCTATAAGCAGGAAACTTCAATATAGTCTATTAGCGAATACCCAGAAGGAGAGTATATTTAAACCGTATGAAATGCTTTCCTTTGATGCAGACACAAAGGTAGCTTTTTTTGGAGAACCAGGAAGCTACACGGAACAGGCGATGTACGAATTCTTTGAAAATGAAGTTATGGGATTTCCAACAGATACGTTTAAAGGTGTTATGGAACTGGTCCAACAGGAAGTTGTAGACTACGGCATACTTCCTATTGAGAATTCTTCTACCGGAGGAATTTCAGATATCTTTGATCTGCTTGTCGACTATGATAATACGATTATTGGAGAGCATGTAGTAAGGGTAGAGCATATGCTTATGGCTTCTTATGGGGCTTCTTTGGAAGGCTTAGAAAAAGTGTATTCTCATGAGCAGGGAATCATGCAATGTAAAGCTTTTTTTGAAGATAAGCCAGGAATTACACTGAATAAAGCGGAAAGTACTTCAGCAGCGGCTAAGAAGGTGGCTAATGACGGCCTCCTTACACAGGGAGCCATTGGAAGTGCAAGAGCAGCTAAGGCTTATGGACTTTTGATTCTTTCACAAGGAATTAATCGGGAGGCCCTTAATAGCACACGTTTTATTATTATTTCAAAAAAGCATATCTTTCAGAAGAATGCAAATAAAGTTAGTCTATGTTTTGAACTACCACATGAAAGTGGAAGCTTATATAATATGCTTTCTCACATTATGTATAACAATCTGAATATGACAAAGATCGAGTCCAGACCGATCAGTGGGAAAACGTGGGAATATAGGTTTTTTATTGATTTTGAGGGAAATCTAATGGAGCCGGGTGTTAGAAATGCCATATTGGGAATTCAGGCAGAAGCTAGCAAGTTGAGGATATTAGGGAATTATTATAGTGTTGAAAGATAATACTTTTTTCACATTTTATTTGAAAAGAGAACACAAAACGTTCATAAATGATTGTTATGATAGGGACATAAAAGATAAGCGTAACAAGAGAGGAAATTAGAATTTATAACTCTCTATCATAAATAACAATTAGGAATGGAGTGATTATATGTATCATGATTTTGAGAATTATCCAAATGATATGACAAATAACCAGTACAACGACGTAAGAAGTACCAATGAATTCAATGATAATTCTGAACCCGTAAAGAAGAAAAAAGGTTCTAAAAAAGTATGGAAGGGATTAGCGTTTGCCCTTGGTTTTCTTGTAGTGGCAGGTGGTACTTTTGGAGCTGTTTATGCCATAAATCATGGAGATGGAAATTCTTCTGATAATAAGCAGTTGATTCAAGAGGGTACAGCAAATACGGATAATGAGTTAAAAGGTAGTGCAAGTGAAAATTCAGAATCAACTATAGTAAGTACAAATGCTGTAACTGGAACAACTGTAAATGATGTTTCCGGTGTAGTAGAAGAGGTAATGCCTTCTATTGTATCCATAAACAGTACCATCACAGAAACAAGTAGTTTCTTTGGTCAACCTTATAGCCAGGAAGCAAAAAGTGCAGGCTCCGGTATCATTATCGGACAGATGGATCAAACTTTGCTAATTGCCACTAATAATCATGTGGTATCAGGTGCTAAGAATGTTTCCGTTACTTTTAATGATCAGGAAGCGGTAGATGCTACTATTAAAGGTACTGATTCTAGCAATGACCTGGCAGTAATTACCGTAGATATGAGCAAAATGAAGGATTCAACAAAGAAAGCCATTCGTATAGCCACCTTAGGGGATTCTGATCATGTAAAAGTTGGTGAGATGGTAGTAGCCATTGGTAATGCACTTGGCTATGGACAATCCGTAACCGTTGGATATCTAAGTGCAAAGAATCGTAAGGTTCAGACAGACGATTATACAATGAATCTACTTCAGACAGATGCGGCCATTAACCCTGGAAACAGCGGTGGTGCTTTGCTGAATGCAGCAGGTCAGGTTATCGGTATCAACTCTGTTAAATATGCTTCTACAGAGGTTGAAGGAATAGGATATGCCATTCCAATTACGTATGCAGTACCAATCATAAATAATCTGATTAATAACTCAGATATTCCAGATCAGGATAAGGGATATCTTGGAGTAAGATTTAGTGATATAGATTCTACCTATCTACAAAGATATAATATGCCAGAAGGAGTTTATATTACTGAAGTTGTGTCTGGAAGCCCAGCTAATAAAGGTGGATTACAGATTGGTGATATTATCACCGGAATCGATGGTAGAAGTATTAACTCTCCATCTGCTTTCCAGGAGTATCTGTCCATGAAGCGTGGTGGTACAGAGGTGACAATTACCTATCAAAGAATTGGCAATAAAGGATATGAGGAAAAACAGGTGAAGATTACTCTGGGTAAACGTGGAGATTATGCATCTTCTTCAGAAAGTAACTCAGGAAACACACCATGATCTTTCTTTCTATCATAGAAAGTTTGGTATACCCTAAGGAAACCAGCCTGAAAAGCTGGTATTCCTTAGGGAATTTTTATGCAAAACTTTGTTTTACAATTAAAAAATATATATGTAAATATACTTTACAAATATTATTTTTTTGGGTAACCTAACATCAGAACCTATTAGAAAGAAGGAAAACCATGAAACAGCATCATTTTACAGTAAAATCCCATATGGATGGCTTGCCTCTAAGAGCCCTTTTAGTAGAACCTGATATCACTCCTAAAGCCATTGTACAGATTTTACATGGAATGTGTGAGAATAAAGAGAGATATATTGATTTTATGAGTTACTTGGCAAAACAAGGGTTTGTTAGTGTAATTCATGATCATAGAGGCCATGGTGGAAGTGTTTATAGTAAAGAGGATTTAGGCTATATGTATGCCAATGGCGCAAAATCCTTAGTAGAGGATACCAATCAGATTAGTCGGATAGTCCGTAAAAAATATCCAGAGCTTCCAATCTACCTCTTAGGGCATAGTATGGGTTCCCTAGTGGCTAGAGCATATATAAAACGTTACGATAGGGTACTGGATGGTCTTATTTTATCTGGTTCTCCAAGCAATAATCCTGCCAGCAGGATAGGCTACCTAATGGCAAAGGTAGGTGGCAAGTTATTAGGAGACAAGACCTCAGGACGATTTCTTCAAAAATTAGCCTTAGGCTCTTATAATGAAAAGGTGAAAAAACCAACTTCAATCAATTCATGGATATGTACCAATGAAGATGTTGTAAGAGAATATGACAAAAATGAATTATGTGGGTTTATCTTTTCCCTCAATGGTTTTGAGAATCTCTTTAAATTGATGATGACTGTTTATAGTAAACACCATTGGAATGTAAATAATAAAAAACTTCCTATCTGGTTTGTATCAGGAAGTGAGGATCCTTGTATGATAGGACAGAAGGAATTTTTACAGGCAGTCAATTTCATGAAGGATGTTGGCTATACCAATGTGAAATATACCATTTACAAAGGTATGCGACATGAGGTACTAAATGAGAAAGACAATAAAAGAGTATACCATGACATTGTTACGAAACTTGAGGTTTGGCTAAATCAGAGTAATTACGGAGCAGTCAGAAGAAAATAGAACGTTTAGCAGGGTAAGAACATAACTAACAACTTAGGAATAGACAGAATATGAAACGTATGATAAAGGATGGAATCATAGCCATGTTCTTAGTGGCAATTGGTTATATTGGAAATAGCCATCAGTACATGACCTATGAACAGTATGGGGTACTACTTTTGGCTTTTATAACTATGTTAGTTTTATTTTGTCTATGGAGGAGGCGTCGTCTCCTCCATAGCTCTTTTAAGAAGATAGATCAGATGAGTGGAGTTCGTTTTGAAGAATATCTTATGGTACAGTTTAAACGAAAAGGATACCGAGTGAAGCTTACACCTGTATCCGGGGATTTTGGGGCGGATCTGATTATGAAACGTCGTCGCAGGCACTATGTGGTTCAAGCAAAACGGTATTCCGGATCAGTAGGGATAAAAGCGGTGCAGGAAGTGATAGGGGCTATGCAGTATTATGGTATTGAAAATGGAATAGTAGTAACAAACAGTTATTATACCAAGGCAGCAAGACAACTTGCAGAGGCTAGTCAGGTAGAATTATGGGATCGAAGGGACATTGAAGAGGAATTTAATATTCCAAGGTAAAGGCATTTCACAAAAAAGTAATCCTTTCATATACTGAATATAGTATAAATGAAGGAGGAACTAAATGAAGAAAAAGCTAATAGCAATTGGCCTGATAATGGTCATGATACTATTTTCCTTCGTTGCCTGTAAAAAGGACACTGGGCTTACAAAAGTAAAGCTAAATGAGGTTGCACATTCTATCTTTTATGCTCCAATGTATGTGGCAATAGAGAAAGGTTATTTTAAAGAAGAAGGCATAGATTTATCTCTTGTCAATGGTTTAGGGGCAGATAAAACAATGACAGCAGTACTGTCTGGAGATGCAGATATAGGCTTTATGGGATCAGAGGCTTCTATTTATGTTTATAATCAAGGAAAAGAGGATTATATCGTAAACTTTGCTCAGTTGACCCAGAGAGCAGGAAACTTTTTGGTAGGTAGAGAGAAACAGGATAAATTTGATTGGAATTCCCTGAAAGGAAAAACCATTATTGGTGGTAGAGAAGGCGGAATGCCTCAGATGGTTTTGGAATTTATCTTAAAGGAGAAAGGTATTAATCCCGATAAAGATGTTAAAATCATTCAGAATATCGATTTTGGATTGACTGGAGAGGCATTTGCATCCGGTACTGGTGATTATACAGTAGAATTTGAACCAGCTGCTTATAAGCTTGAAAAAGAAGGAAAAGGATTTGTAGTAGCTAGTTTAGGCGTAGAGAGCGGAATGGTTCCTTATACGGCATACTCTGCTAAGAAGAGTTACCTTGAAAAGAATCCAAAGATTATTCAAAGCTTTACCAATGCAATTCAAAAAGGACTGGATTATGTGGGGAGTCATGATTCAGCAGATATAGCTAAGGTTATACAACCACAATTTAAAGAAACTGATATGGATGCCTTAGTTAGTATTGTTGAACGTTACCGCTCACAGAACACATGGAAGGGTGATACAGTTTTTAAACAGGAGAGCTTTGATTTACTTCAATCTATACTTGATAAAGCAGGGCAGTTAGATAAGAAGGCTGATTATAATTTGCTTGTTACCACTGAGTATTCATTAAAAGCTGCAAAATAGTAAAAGAGTTTGAATAGCTAATAAGAAAAGGGCTGTTGCGTTGGCAACAGCCCTTTCCTATAAGAGTGAATTATTCTTCATCCTCAGAGGAAAACTCGATTTCTTCGTCATCAAAATCATCATCCTCATATTCTTCGTCATCAAAATCTTCAAGGTAGTCAGGAGAAAAATGTTTGTA
>JAEYRR010000213.1 GCA_023435505.1 Bacillota bacterium
GATAGAAACGCCTCTGATTTTTGCCCAGATATAACTGTTCTAACGAATGGATAAGCTTCTCTTCAGCTTCTTTAACACAGTCATCAGGAATTGTGTCCTCCAAACACAGAGCAAGTGAATAGTTACTTCCAAATTTCTCATTTATAATAGAGTTGACGAGACGTTCATTGTTGGCAGGACAATATAGTAAAGAGCATACGCTGTAATAAAGGGATGAGTTTTTCATCTATTGAACTCCTTCTTCTTTAACAAAACTAATGGAAGAAAGGTATACCTACACGCTACTTTATCGTTCCATTTATATACTAATATAACATAATTTTACACAAATGAATAGATTAAAATGTATAACTATGATAATATAAAACTGGTAATTCTATAGGTTATGAAGGTATTCAGAGGTTTGTAAAGGGGTTTGCTTAAATTATGATTAAATTCATACATTTTTTTATTCTTTATGGTATGATTTAACTAGAATGCCTAACTTTCTTGTTAGAGCTCTGAATGCGTGGTATAATTTGGTACAAGGGAGGTCGAATTTATGAAGAAGATATCTTTTAATTCCCCTGTGGTTTTGGGGTTTACAATCATATGTTTTTTGGCTTTGGTCTTGGATAAGATAACCGGTGGTGTGACAAATACTACAATATTTAGCGTATATCACTCATCCCTCTTAAATCCCTTGACCTATGTTCGTTTTGTTGGACATGTATTTGGACATGCAGGATGGGAACATTTTATTGGAAATATAATGCTGATCTTAGTTGTGGGACCACTGTTGGAAGAAAAGTATGGTTCCTCTAGTATAGTGATGGTGATCCTAGCTACTGCTATCGTTACGGGTTTGGCTAATTACATATTCTTCCCGGGAACACGTTTATTAGGAGCAAGTGGAGTAGTATTTGCGTTGATACTGCTATCCTCCTTTGTCAGCATCAAGGAAGGAACTATACCGTTGACCTTTATACTGGTAGTACTGATCTATATTGGCGGTCAGATATACGATGGACTATTTGTTAAGGACAATGTGTCTAATCTAACGCATATTTTAGGTGGCGTTGTAGGTGCCGGGTTAGGTTTTGCTATGAATAAGAACAAATATGGAAGGTGAATAACCCGTGTTTGAGCATAAGAAGATAGAAGGGCTTAATGATTATTTTATAGAATTAAACAGTAGAAGAGAAAAGGGCGTTTACTTTTACAGAATTAATGGGTATAACGAATCCGTTTTAGAATTTCTTAAGCAATACTATGAGGCAGCAAGAATCTCCGGTGTTGTTCTTGAGGAACGTATTCCTAATCCTGATGAAAGAAATCTGTCCTATTATAATGAGATGATTGGTAACCAGTTTATGATGCACCCCGGATTTATTACAACAAGTCTGAAAAAATGGCTGCCAAGAATGAACGACTACCAACGAAATAGCGTTGCTATGGCAATCTATGATGAATTGGAGACTCTTCGTAAAGCAGGCAAGAATGAGAATATTTTGAAGAATGCATATATCAAATTCATGTGTTGGCTTTATTATAAGTTTGAAAGGGTAGTAAATCAGTTGGGAGAAATTAAAGTCCCTAAGATTTTATATGAAGGGGAAATTAGTAATTATGAATTAATGCTTATTTCCATATTATCTCGTTGTGGTTGCGATGTTGTGTTGCTACAGTATAAGGGAGATCAGAGTTATTTAAAACTGGATCCGTCTTCTGTTCAATCAGTTCTCTTTGAAGCACCTGGCTTAACTCAATTTCCTGAGACCTTTTCGATTAAGTGGCTTCGAGAAGAAATACAGAGACAGAAGAATAATGAACGTTTATATGGACAGCAGCCCTCTATAAGAAATTGTACCAATGCATGGATATCTGGGAAAGTTCTCGATGATATAAAGACGAGCATTCCTAACAGAGGCAACGATCCTGCATTATTTTATAATTGCTATGGCAGAATGAATGGCGTCGAGGATAAGGTTACCTATCAGAATGAATTATACAAGTTCCAGCTTGAAATGAGGAATAGTGGTAGGAAGCTTGTAATACTAGATGAGCTCCTTCCCCTGCCTACCATGGAAGAAATTAATGGTATCAGAAGAAAGAATTACACGAAGCAGGATGAGATGCTAAGTGATCTGGCAAAAAACATCTGTTATACTGCTAATTTAGAACTTCAGCGTATCTTTAACAAGGCTTTTCTGGATGTTATGCTGAAGGAGGCCAGTTTACCGGGGATGAACCTCAATAAGCTAACAAATAAAGCGGTATTTCTGCTTTGCTGGCTAAAAAGATACCAATCGCTTTTATTTTCCAATTGGAGGATGCCAGAGATTGGGTGCTTTATCTATCTGGGTGGCTGTCGAAATGAGAACGAAGCGATGTTTATGCGTTTTCTGGCAAGAATTCCTGTAGATGTTCTGATTCTCAACCCAAATCTTAATAATAAATGTGTTTTAGAAGATAGCTTACTTTATGAGATAAACAATGTGAATACTCTGGCGATAAGTAAATACCCAGCAGAGAATTCGGATGTACATATAGGGACAGCGGCTTACCATGCTGAAAGGGAACTGGATACTCTGATGTATCAGGACTCCGGCATATACAGGATACAACAGTACAATAAGGCCAATACAGTAAGTCTTCAGACAATGTATGAGGAGATTGCCATACTCTGGGACCAGGAGTTAAAATATCGTCCTAATTTTGGAACAGTGGATGATATTGTAACAATGCCGGTTATCTTTGCTAAGGTATCCGGAGTAAACGATGGACTCCTTCCAAAGTACTGGGCAGGCATTAGGGACTTGATTACCGACGAAACCGTCTTAATCAAAAGTGCCCCTTATATCCGTTCAACAGACATGAATCCTGTAAAAGCATATGCCACGGAATTTTTTAGAAATGGGAAAGTCCAGAAGAATAAGATTAAAACGCATCAGAGCTATCAATATGGCTTTTTGAGAGAAGAGATGCAGGACTACATATTGGACAAGCTGCAGCTTTTAATTGACCAGCGTTCCATAAAAGGTACCTTTGAGAATGGGACGGAATATACCATAGTTGCTACAGCTCTTAACATGAATAAGAATTTACTGAGGATGATACAGAAGTTTGACTTTACAAAGGAGAATCCAAAGTTTATCTATATCAATACAACGGAAGAAATTATTTCACTGGAGGATTCCATTTTGGTGGCATTCTTAAACTTAATAGGCTTTGATATTGTTTTCTTTGTGCCTACCGGTTATCTGAGTGTTGAGAAGCATTTTAATAAGAGATTAATGGAGGAACACCAGATTGGTGAATACATGTATGATCTTAATGTAGCTGATCTGGGTACCATTTCATCTAATAATACACGCCAGTCATGGCGAGAAAAAATATTTAGGAGGGGCATATAAATATGGCATTAGATTTTAGTAAGACTACCACACAGCAACCAGTGGCACAGCCGGTGGCAAATTCAGTAGCTGAACCTACTAACGAGATTCAAGTAGTGGAGCAATTTGATATTGTTGCTGATAGGGATCAGATGAATAAGGAGTTGGTGAACTCAGCAGAAGTTGATGCAATTGTTAGTACCATAGAAATTGACAATCTAGAGTCCATAGTTACTTTTGGTGGAGAAGCTGCAGAGCAGATTTCCAAGGCATCGGATGTAGTGCTTAATAGTATGAGCTTGTCACAACTTGATGATTCTAGTGAGATGTTAACCACTCTTGCTAAGATCATGGCCAAATTCGACATAGAAGAGATTAAGGACAATCCCGGACTCTTTGGTAAAATGTTTGGTAACCTGAAGAAAAAGCTAGAGAAGATTTTAGCTAAATATCATACTATGGGAGATGAAGTAGATAAGATATATGTTCAGCTCAAGCAGTATGAATCCGAGATAAAGCAGTCAAACCGCAAATTGAACGAGATGTTTGACGCTAATGTTAATTTCTATCATGAATTAGTAAAGTACATATTAGCAGGAGAACAGGGTTGTAAGGAAATTGAAGCATACATTGCACAGAGACAGGCAGATATGCAAGCTACAGGAGATAACTCCATTCAGTTTGAGATTACCACTCTGCAGAATGCATTGATGATGTTAGAACAGAGAACCCAGGATTTAAGAACAGCAGAAAATGTTGCTATGCAGTCCATTCCTATGATTAAAACAATGGAATTCAGTAACATGAATCTTGTAAGAAAGATTAATTCCGCATTTATTGTAACCCTTCCTGTATTTAAACAGGCGCTGGCACAAGCCATCATGCTTAAGAGACAAAAGGTGCAGGCGGAGGCAATGGCAGCTTTGGATGAGAAGACCAACGAGATGCTTCTAAAGAATGCCAAGAATACGGCAGAACAATCTAAGATGACAGCTAGACTTGCTTCAGGAAGTTCCATTAAGATTGAGACTCTAGAGACTACTTGGAGAACAATTGTAAGTGGAATTGATGAGACTAGAATGATTCAGGAGAATGCAAGGAAGAAACGTATTGAAGACCAGGCAAGACTGGAAAATATAAAATCAGAGTTCAATAAATCATATCATATGCCACAAAAGAAAAATTAACATCATAAAGGGAGGAATTAAGTATGCCTATTAATTTAACAAAGGGACAGAAAGTAGATTTAACAAAAGGGAATCCAGGCCTAAAGAACATTATGGTAGGACTGGGCTGGGATGTTAACATGTTTGATTCTGGGGCAGATTTCGACTTGGATGCAGCTGCGTTTATGGTAGCCGATAATGGGAAATGTCCAACTGAGAAGGAATTTATATTCTATGGTAACTTAGAACATACCAGTGAGTCTGTAAAACATATGGGAGATAACCTAACTGGTGCTGGTGATGGAGATGATGAGCAGATTCAGATTGATTTAAGCAAGATTCCAGCCAACATTACAAGAATAGCTTTTACCGTAACCATCTATGATGCAGATAGAAGAGGTCAGAATTTTGGCCAGGTATCTAATGCATTTATCCGTATAGTAGATGAATCTACTAATATTGAGTTGATTCGTTATGATTTAGGTGAGGATTTCTCTATAGAGACAGCAGTAGTTGTTGGTGAACTTTATCGACATAACGGTGAATGGAAATTCAATGCCATCGGCAGTGGATTCCAAGGTGGTTTAGCTGCATTATGTGGTCATTACGGAATAGAAGTCGCATAGGAGGGATACGTATATGCCAGTTAGTTTGCAAAAAGGACAAAAAGTAAGTATAACCAAAAGTAATCCAGGCTTATCAAAAGTTGTAGTAGGTCTTGGATGGGATGTGAATCAGTTTGATACAGGCGATAGCTATGATCTGGATACGGCAGCTTTTTTACTGACCGATACCGGAAAGGTGTCAAGAAGTGAAGATTTCGTATTCTTTGGTAACCTAAACCACCCATCTGGTGGTGTACAGCATATGGGAGATAACTTGACCGGAGCTGGTGATGGAGACGATGAACAGATTAAGATTGATCTTGACAGAGTTCCACAAAACATTCAAAGAATCGCGTTTACAGTCACTATTTACGATGCTGAGCAAAGACGTCAGAATTTTGGACAGATAAACAATGCTTTTATTAGAGTGTACAATGAAGCGACAGGGGAAGAAATCTTACGATATGATTTAGGAGAGGATTTCTCAATAGAGACAGCAGCAGTTTTTGGAGAGATGTATAAGAATGCTGGTGAATGGAAATTTAATGCCATTGGAAGCGGTTATCAAGGTGGTTTGGCCGCTTTGTGTGCCAACTATGGCGTAGAGGTAGAGTAGGAAGTACACAAATAAGGAGGAGTCAAAATGTCAATTAGCTTACAAAAAGGACAAAAGGTAAGTCTATCTAAGGAGAGCGCAGGCCTTTCTCAGGTGCTTATAGGATTAGGTTGGGATGAAGTAAAGCAGAGTAAAGGTTTCTTCGCTGCTAAACCAAAACCAATTGACTGCGATGCATCAGCATTATTATTAACTAATGGAAGATTGATGGATAAAACAGACCTTGTATATTATGGGAATCTGCAACATAAAACCAGAACGGTACAGCATCTGGGAGATAATCTAACCGGAGCTGGAGATGGTGATGATGAACAGATTGTAGCGGATTTAGCACATATTCCTGCTCAATACGATAGAATTGTATTTGCAGTTACTATTTATCAGGCAATGCAGAAAGGACAGCATTTTGGCCTCATTGAAAATGCCTTTATCAGAATTGTGGATGGAAGAAATAATAGAGAGCTTTGCAAATTCAATCTGACTGAGAATTATTCAGGAATGACAGCTATGATTTTTGGTGAAATCTATAAGAATGATGGGGAATGGAAGTTCAATGCCATTGGTCAGGGAACGAATGATCCTGGTCTAGGAGAACTTATTGCTAGATTCTCTTAAGTCATTACGCTACTATAAGAATTAATAGAGGAGGGGAAATTGTTTGATACAAGCTTCCCCTTTCTTTCTTGTAAAGGGATACTGATGCTATAAGGAGACGTAGGTGGATAATGATAGTTTTTAATTCAGATCTAGATAATACAATTATATATTCCTATAAGCGTGATATTGGTACGCCAAAGAGATGTGTAGAGGTTTCTCAAAATCGGGAGTTGTCCTATATTACAGAAAAAACTTATGAGCTCCTTAGGCAGGTGAAGAAAAAAATTGTATTTGTACCGACCACAACGCGTACTATAAAACAGTACAAACGGATTGATCTTGGTATAGGGATACCGGAGTATGCCTTGGTA
>JAEYRR010000329.1 GCA_023435505.1 Bacillota bacterium
TCTGAGAGAAGTACTAATAGATGATGTGAATGCGGTTTTTGATTGTTGGATGCAGGAGGAAGAGGTTTCAAGATATATGTGTTGGAAAGCAAGCTCCAATATTGATGAAGCAAAGAAATTTATAAGTTATGAGCTTACTCAAATTGACAATAGTCAATGGAAACGCTGGATTATAGTATTAAAGGAATCACTGGAGGTTATCGGAACATGTCTTGTCTTTTTTAATGAAGACGAGAATAATTGGGACATCTCTTATAATCTTGGAAAAAATTATTGGGGAAATGGATATATTACAGAAGCGATGAAGGCTGTTATGAATTATGCAATAAATGATTTAGGGATGACAGAATGTATTGCAGTACATGCCAAAGAAAATCCTGGCTCTGGAAAGGTTATCAACAAGCTGGGATTTACATTTGAAAAGGAAGTCCCTTATGAATGTAATGGTGGAGAAATTCATACTGTTGGAAGGTTTTATCGATTTAAAATAGAGAAATGAGTTTACAATTTACCCAAATACTACGTAGAAAAAGGGTATGTCGGATTGCTCCAACATACCCAAAATAAACAGACATATAGATTTTACTGTATCTTATTTACCAAAGTATCTATTTAAAAGACCTTCGAAAGCACGTCCGTGTCTAGCTTCGTCTTTAGCCATCTCATGTACAGTGTCATGGATTGCATCTAAGTTAAGTTCTTTTGCACGTTTTGCAAGATCAAATTTACCAGCAGTAGCACCGTTTTCTGCTTCTACTCTCATCTCTAAGTTCTTCTTAGTGGAGTCAGTTACAACTTCACCTAATAACTCAGCAAATTTGGAAGCGTGTTCTGCTTCTTCAAGAGCTGCTTTTTCCCAGTATAAACCGATCTCTGGGTAACCTTCTCTATGAGCTACTCTGGACATTGCAAGGTACATACCAACTTCCATACACTCACCGTTGAAGTTTGCTCTTAAATCTTCCATGATATCTTCTGGAGCGCCCTGAGCAACACCTACAACATGTTCACAAGCCCAAGTTCTTCCTTCAGATTGAAGAATGAATTTTTCAGTTGGAGCTTTACAGATTGGACAAAATTCTGGTGCAAATTCTCCTTCATAAACATAACCGCATACGCTACATACATACTTTTTCATACTTTTGATCTCCTTTTTTTTGAAATGTTTTAAATAAATTATTATATTATTGATTTCATTTCATTTATTAGTAATGATCGTTCAAGTAGTCCGTGACGAAATCAGTAATCATTACTGTTATTATTATAGTACCTTATTGATAGATAATTGTCAATAACTTTTTTTAAGTTTTTTCTTTATATCACTAAATTTTGTATTTCATCTCATAGATATAGCCCTATTACCACATTACGTAGGTAACAGGGCTATATCTTCACTATGCTACTGTTCTTGCCTATTTTTACAATGCTTACATAATCCATAGAAAATGGTATTATGGCCAACGATGATTCCATTATAGGATGCATTGGCAATGGTATTAATGTGGTCAATTGACTCCATCTTTAAATCATCGACATCATTACAGGAGGTACAAAGTACATGATAATGAGGTTGGATGTTGCCATCAAAACGATCGTAACCATCCCCACAATTCAGCTTTATAATATCCCCTAGTTCCGCCAATAAGTTCAAATTACGATAAACAGTCCCAAGACTTACTTTCGGATACTCTTTTCTTACATATTGATAAACCATATCTGCTGTAGGATGTTCCGTAGTATTCATTAAATAATTCTTAATTGATTCCCTTTGTCGACTATATTTTAATGCTGTACTCATGCAATACCTCCTTTCAAAATAGTAATTATTATTAATATTAACCTTATCTCTGTCATTTGTCAACTGTTATCACGGTGGTACTTCTAAAACTCTCTACTTTATGCTATAGGTCCACTCATAGTTATAATCCAAGTAAAGATACTCTTCTGATGAAATATCATATTTTTTATTCACTGAAAAATTAAAGGTATAAAGCTTCGTATCATATGCACTTAAGTTTAATTTATAGTTAGTAAATCTCTTAGAAGCAATACATTTTCCGCTGCTATTGTAAACCTTCAGGTTAATATAGTTAAATTTCTTCGCTTTAAACATACGGTTATTCAATATAGCGGCTTTAAGAACTAACTGGTTTCCAGAGTACTTAACGTGGTTCGTTATCAGATATAGTTGACCATATCTATAATCACCTCGCTTAATAGAGGATAGAGAATATCCTTTATATGCATTGGCACGGACTTTTATTGTAGTAGTATACTTTCTCCCATTTTTCAACTTTAAGGTTATCTTACAAGTTCCTGCTGTTTTTGCAGTTATGATACCCTTAGAGCTTACAGTGGCTATCTTTTTATTGGAGGTCGCCCATTTGGCACCAGAAAGAGCTTTTGCATCTTTAATATGAAGTGTTACAGAGATTTTGTTTGAAAAGCCCTCTGTAACTGTAAGTTGTTTAGGTACCGAGATATTATCTTTTACAGTTACCTTACAGCGATATTTCTTGCCATTTTTTAATGTAACGGTGAGAGTTACTGAGCCTATCTTTACTCCAGTAATTTTCCCACTAGAGTTTACGCTTACTACCTTTTTGTTAGAAGAAGAAAACTTAACTCCAGTAAGCTGTTGATAGCCCAGACATCCTATCACATCTTTCATGTTCTTAGCTTGTTTCTCATATATCGTTACTTTACTTGGTAGCGTAATGGTTGTTGCAGGCTCTTTGGCCGGAACTGTAACAACACATGTGTAAATAATTCCATTTGATAAAGTACAGCGAATGGTAGTGGTGCCAGTACTTATACCGGTAACGACACCCTGAGAATTCACTGTGGCTATCTTTTTATTGGAAGACGTCCAGGTTAAGCCTGCAAGAACCTCTGTATTTGGACTTGCAAGGGATACTGGTATTGCTTTCTGTAAGGTTTGTTTTACTGTAAGGCTGGAGCTCATGTTAAGCTTCGTTGCATTACCTTTTACAGTAGAATGTACTTTTAGTATGCGTATTTGGCCATATTCATCTATACAGCTAATCTCTGCATCCCCATAAGCTTTTGGTGTTATGTAATATATCCAGCTAAAGTAACCTTGGGTAACAGTAACCAACTCTGGGTTTAAGTTATTTATTTTAACGATTGTTCCATTTGTTGCTTCAAGTTCATAAGATCTACTAGACGAGGACAACGTTATCTTCGTTGCATTTAATGTGAAATCTGGATATGCTATTGTTACGTTACAAACGGCTTTGGTTCCATAAGCATCAACAGCGACAATCTGACAAGTTCCAATACCAACCTTTGAGATCGTTAGGTACCTAGTGCCTTGTTCCGTTATTTTTGCAACCTTTTCATTTGTACTATACGCAGTAATGATATTGCTATTGGAAACTCTAAGGTCTGCCGTTTGACCGAAATTGGTACTGCCATATACGGTATAGTTATAATCATTACTTGAGAACTTAAAATCAGGATTCGTTACGGTTACTTTACATGTAGCAGTATACCCTTCGCTGGTGGTAGCGGTAATAATTGCTGTTCCTGCCTTATTTCCCTTAATATAGTTATAAGCACTAAGTGTAGAATAGGAAAGGGATGCAATGGTTGGATCAGAAGAACTCCACAGAACACGTGTCGAGCTATCAGAAGTCTTTATGTAGGTACTTGAATCAGTAACACAGAGAGAGATCTCTGACTTTGATAGTGCCAAGGAAACAGTTACCTCACAGGTAGCAACCTCGCCCAAGCTATTCGTGGCGGTGATTGTCGCAGTACCTGGGGTTATACCCTTTACTGTCACATAAAAACCGGAAGTACTTGTTGTTAACTCAGCAACACTTGAATTTGAAGTACTCCAGGTAACCGTAGAGTAATCAGTTGTTAAAATGTTTACAGTTTTCCCTATATCAATGGTAGTTGATGACTCAGATAACTGCAAGACACTCTTAGCCATAGCGATTTCCGTAAACGGGGTTTTCACTAAAGGCAGCAATTGCACTATAAATGCAAGCATCAAAATAAGAGCACTTTTTCTTTTGAATTTTATCATAGCTTTCCTCCTTAGTTATGTATGGTTTCATTATAGCACAATAAATATGAAATTCAATTAATCCAGGGCAAACGAAAAGCTCCTATATAATAGTCTTATCATATAGGAGCTTTCCTTTATTGCATTATCTCTTATTGGCAACTTCCATGTTAACGGTCTTGCCTTTGATTTTCGCATTTTTCATTACGTTTACTACATCTTCTGCATATTCCTTAGGAACATCTACAAAGGTGTATTTATCGTACATATCGATTGTACCTATCAAGCGTCCAGCTATTCCAGTTTCTCCGGCAATGGCGCCTAAGATGTCGCCAGGACGGGCATTCTGATTCTTTCCAATATTAATGAAAAGTCTTACCATTCCCTTTGTGGAGCCATTGTTTCTACGTTCTCCTTTGTTCTGTCTTGGATATTCATCAATCTGTTCATTGGTGTCACCCATGGACATCTTCAAGAAGGCTGCTGCCACCTCTAAGGAAGTATACCCTTCTTGGTTTACTTTCTTTTCCACGATTTCGATCATTTTGCTTAAATCAATGTTTTCGATGATCTCATTTACCTGATCCAGGATCTTCTCCGCTTTTACGTCTGTAACGTCAGAAAGAGATGGGATTGGTTGTGCAATGATCTTCGTCTTGCAGTAGCGCTGGATATCTTTTAGTTTATAGATATCTTTTCCCACAATTAACGTAAAAGCACGGCCGGTACGTCCTGCACGACCGGTACGACCGATTCTGTGCACGTAGAACTCTTCATCCTGAGGAACATCATAGTTAAATACAGCTTCCACATCATCTACGTCAATTCCACGAGCTGCGATATCTGTTGCAACTAAGATGTCTACTTTGCCTGTTCTAAAGCCATTCATTACACGGTCACGTTGTAGCTGTTTTAAATCTCCATGAAGTGCTTCTGCAAAATATCCTCTTCCCTTTAAGGCTTCCACTGTCTCTTCCACCTGACGCTTTGTGTTACAGAATACAACGGAAAGCTTTGGAGCGTATACATCTAACAGACGAGATAATACTTCCATCTTATTTCTTGGACGTACTTCGTAGTAGTACTGTTCAATCTTTGGAACTGTAAGTTCCTTCTTCACCACACGGATAATTTGAGTATCCTTCTGGAACTTTTGAGCGATCTCCATAATAGGCTTTGGCATGGTTGCAGAAAATAAAACGGTTTGTCTATCTTCTGGAATATCCTGAAGAATGGTCTCAATATCTTCACGGAAGCCCATATTTAACATTTCATCCGCTTCATCTAAAACAATCATGTTTACCTGTTCAAATTTAACGGTCTTTCTTCTCATATGGTCCATTACACGGCCCGGTGTTCCTACTACTACCTGTGCTCCAGCCTTTAAGGAACGAATCTGCTTTGTAATGTCTTGTCCCCCGTAAACTGGAAGAACCTTTACCCCATGCATATATTTGGACAGGTTGCGAATCTCTTCAGACACCTGGATAGCAAGTTCTCTTGTTGGACACAGAACGATGGCCTGTAGATGCTTGTTCTTTGGGTCAATCTTCTGTAACAACGGAATACCGAAGGCTGCTGTCTTACCAGTTCCGGTCTGTGCTTGTCCGATAATGTCGCCTCCTGCAAGCACTGCCGGGATGGCCTGTGCCTGAATCGGGCTGGCCTGCTCAAATCCCATATCTACAATTGCTCGCAGAATGGAATTATCTATTTGTAACTCTTCAAATCTTACTGTTTCCATTTAGTAATCCTTTCTTATTGTTTACTGTTCTCTATCTATATAGACTCATGTAATATCCGCTATTATGGCACATTACATAGTATTACCCACTTTTCTTTAATATTTTGCTGTTATTGATAAGGCTGGATCTCACAAATGACATCCTTTCTTCCAACCCTGTATATGCAATAAAAAACCCTTAGCCATTCGACTAAGAGCTGACATCCTCTTTGTTTCCGTTCTAATCAAAAACAAAGTCTGATTATTCACCTTTATACAAATCAAATATACCAAAATAGCCTGTATGCTAGTATACACAGTACTTTGCACTTTGTCAAGAAAATACTTTTGGTAGAATGCTTTATAATAAGAAAGAACTCCTCCCATAAGCCAGATATTCTTCCAGCTTATGGGAGGCTTTATTCTTTCTTACTCCTGTAACATCTGTTTTACAGTAGGAATCAACTTACTTCCATCATAGTCAATCACTACGGTATCACCCATTTTAATCTCTCCACCTAGAATCAGCCTAGCTGTCAGTGTCTCCACATTCTTTGTTAAGAATCTCTTTAATGGTCTGGCACCATAGATCGGATCATAAGCACTATCTATCACATACTGCTTAGCAGCCTGTGTAAGCTCCACTACAAGTTCTTTATCCACTAGACGTTTGTTCAGGTCTGCCATCAGCAAATCAATGATTCCGGTTATGTTATTCTTCGTCAATGGCTTAAACAGAATAATCTCATCCAGACGATTCAAGAACTCAGGTCTAAAGTGTGCTCTTAAATCCGTCATAACCATATTCTCAGCTGACTCGGCAATACTTCCATCCTTCTCAATACCCTCTAGTAGATAGCTAGAGCCAATGTTGGAGGTCATAATCAGAATCGTGTTCTTAAAGTCAACCGTCCTGCCCTGAGAATCGGTAACACGTCCGTCATCCAACACCTGAAGAAGTACGTTAAACACATCTGGATGGGCTTTCTCTACCTCGTCAAACAACACGACGGAGTATGGCTTTCTACGAACTGCCTCCGTCAGCTGTCCGCCTTCCTCGTAGCCTATATATCCCGGAGGTGCTCCAATCAGACGGGAGACGGAATGCTTCTCCATATACTCACTCATATCGATTCTTACCATGTTATTCTCATCATCAAAGAGATTGGCGGCCAATGCTTTCGCAAGCTCTGTCTTACCCACACCAGTAGGTCCAAGGAATAGGAAGGAACCAATTGGTTTTCTAGGATCCTTAATACCTGCTTTAGAGCGAAGAATAGCCTCTGTAACCTTCTCCACAC
>JAEYRR010000350.1 GCA_023435505.1 Bacillota bacterium
GCTGAGACTAGAGAAAAAGAGAAGGGTTTTTTTTATTCTATAGAGTTTAGAGGTGGAGTCTTGTGCGGGGTAGCACTGTTTATAGCGTCTAATCTGCAGCAGTTTGGTGTGCTTTACTCCTCACCTGGAAAGGCAGGGTTCCTCACAGCCTTGTATATACTGATGGTTCCCGTTCTGGGACTGTTTCTTGGCAAAAAAGTCATGGGACGTATCTGGGCCTGCATAGCAATGGCCTTAATAGGAGTATTCCTTCTATGTGTTACGGAGCAGCTAACCATAGAAAAGGGAGATATCCTTTTAATCCTTTGCGCCATTTGTTTTTCTGTACATATTTTAGTCATTGATTATTTCTCTCCAAAAGCCAACGGAACCATCATGTCGTGTATACAGTTTTTAGTATGTGGATTCCTAAGCCTTATTTGCATGGGATTTTTTGAACAACCATTACTATCTGATATCTTAAAAGCTTGGAAACCAATTCTCTATGCAGGAGTAATGTCCTGTGGGGTAGCCTATACGCTTCAGATTTTAGGGCAGAAACACACAAATCCTACGGTGGCTTCCCTACTTATGAGTTTGGAATCTGTATTTGCCTATTTGGGAAGTTTGGTTATACTGGGACAGAAGTTATCTTCAAAAGAAGCCTTAGGTTCTATACTGGTGTTTGCAGCTATTGTTTTAGCCCAACTGCCGTTAAGACGTAAGACAGTAGTTTAAATTAAATAGAGAATGCAATAGGAGATGATGGATTATATGGCAAAAATCATGATTATAGAGGATGATCAGGCATTACGAAGTCAGGTTAAGGAAATGCTTACTGACTATGATTACGTAATATTAGCCATAGAGGATTTTCAGGATGTAGAAGGCCAGTTTAAGGCATTTCAGCCGGATCTGGTGCTGTTAGATATTAATCTTCCTTACTATGATGGTAATCACATCTGCAGAAAGCTTCGAAAGATCTCCAATGTTCCCATTATTATAACTTCAGCGAGAAACAGTGAGCTAGATCAGATCTTTAGTATGGAGGTTGGAGCAGATGACTATGTGGTAAAGCCTTTTGCAATTACGGTATTATTAGCAAAAATTAATGCCCTACTTCGTCGTACTTATGGGGAATATATTAGAGGGGAACAGACGAGTTTTATCAAGCTTCAGGGTATTGCATTGCGAGATAAGGATTTTACCTTATCCTATAAGAAGAAATCAGTGGAACTAAGTAAAAACGAGTACCGCCTTATGAGGGCTTTTATGCAAAAGCCCGGTGAAATCATTACAAGAGAGAAGTTACTAGAACTTCTTTGGGACAATCAGGATTTTGTTGACGACAACACCCTTACTGTGAATATCACTAGACTAAAGGGACAGCTTACAGAGCTAGGGTTATTAGAGGTCATTAAGACTAAACGGGGTGTGGGTTACTATATGGATCTTGAAAAAATGGAGGAAGTCTAATGAAAAAATCCATTTTACAACAACTTAAAGCATGTTTTTTAGACCAGTTGGCACCAACCATTACCTACATGATTGGAGTTTTTCTGGTCGCCTCTTTTTATGCCTTATCTACGGATGGAGACATTGAAATCACATATCCCCTTATTCTTGCCTTGGTAATCTATCTAATTTATTTTACGGTTACCTTTCTTCGTTACCTTTCCTTTAAAAAAGCACTTCATTCAATGACGGAACACCAGGA
This sequence comes from Bacillota bacterium, assembly GCA_023435505.1. Taxonomy (GTDB): domain Bacteria; phylum Bacillota; class Clostridia; order Lachnospirales; family Lachnospiraceae; genus KM106-2. The sequence goes on from JAEYRR010000350.1 coordinate 1,697, forward strand.
TGTGGAAGTTCGAACACATACGGTAACGGAAGCGCTGGTTCGAGACCATATTTTTCATCTACATCATGATTATGCTACAAAAATTCATGAGATGGAGATGAAAAACCAGAAGGAAGCTAGATTCCTGTCGACATGGCTTCATAACATGAAGACTCCAGTTGCTGTAACTAGTCTTATTTTGCAGCGTTATCAGTTAGGGCAGCTTACGGAGGAAGAATTTTTATCTGGCCTGATTGAGGAGAATGGGAAACTGAATGGACAGCAGGATATGGTGTTAGATATATTTCGTATGAATGAATTTGAGAAGGATTATCTGCCAACCCAGGTAAATCTGACAGAAGCGTTAAATCAGCTCATCAATCAGAACCAGAAGCAGTTTATTTATAGTAGGATTTATCCCAAAGTACAAAAACCTAATCAGGATTTGTATGTGCTTTCAGATGCTAAGTGGAATAATCTGGTCATAGGACAGCTGATATCTAACGGGATTAAATATTCCAGACCTATGGAGGGGGAAGAAGCAGGGAAAATAGAGTTTACCTTAAAACAGGAAAAAGACAGAGTTATATTAATGATACAGGATTACGGAAAAGGTATACCAGAGTATGACCTACCTAGAATTTATGAGCCATTTTTTACTGGAGATAATGGACGTAGCACCAAGGGAGCCAGTGGTATCGGTCTGTATTTTTGCAAAGAGGTCTGTAGAATGTTAGGCCATGAACTAAATATTACCTCTAAGACAGGGGAAGGCACTACTGTTACTCTTACATACCTTGCAAAATTGTAAGATTGTGTAAGGTAAATCGATGGATGGTGGAGCTCTTACCGAGTATGATTACTTTAGAACGTAAAGTAAGAATCTTTAGAGACATAAAGAATTGGAGGATTATTATGTCAGTATTAGTTGCAGAAAACATAACGAAAACCTATGGAGAATATTATGGTGAAAATGTTACAAGAGCGTTAGCAGGTGTTAGTATTACTGTGGAAGAAGGAGAATTTGTAGCGATTATGGGACCAAGTGGCAGCGGCAAATCCACCTTAGTTAATATTTTAAGTGGGATTACCAATGCAACAAGTGGAAAGGTTTTCATTGCAGGACAGCAGATAGAGTTACTGACGAAGGATGAACTGGCGACATTTCGCCGCAGGAATATCGGCTTCGTCTTTCAGGAATTCAATTTACTGGAACATCTGAACTTAGAAGAAAATGTGATGCTGCCCATGGTGTTAGATAATAGAAAGCCAGAGGAGATTACGTCAAAAGTAAGTAGCGTGATGGAGTTTCTGGGAATTGCAGAGAGTGGAAAGAAATATCCGGCCTCCGTTTCTGGAGGTCAACAACAAAGAGCAGCGGTCGCCAGGGCCCTTATAAATGATCCGAACATCATTTTTGCAGATGAACCAACGGGTAATCTGGATTCTAAGTCTGCCAATGCGGTAATGAGATGTATGGGAACACTGAATGAAGAGAAAAATGCCACTATTATGATGGTGACCCATGATGTATTTGCAGCAAGCTTCTGTAAACGAGTCATCTTTATTAAGGATGGCAGTGTAAATATGGAGATTAGACGAAAAGGAACCAGAAAAGAATTCTTTGATCAGATCTTGGATTGCCAGGCCATTGTCGGAGGTGAGAATATTGACCTTTAGACATGTAGTTATTAAAAATTTTTTGGGAAATGTAAGACAATATCTTGCTTTCTTTTTGTGTAGTACCTTTTCAATTCTTGTATTTTTCATAAATGTCACATTGGTATTTAACAAGGAGATTATAGAAGGAGAATCCAGTGAATTTATGTCCTATATGATACCAATTACCATGGTGGGCATTATTGCATTTTCTGTATTCTTTATCCTATATGCCAATAACTCCTTTATGCTGGCAAGATATAAGGAGCTTGGGGTATACCTTACTCTTGGTATGGACAATAAAGACATCCATAAGCTAGTCAATGGACAGAACCTTATTATCAGCGGCTGCAGTGTAATCATTGGTGTAGTCTTTGGAGCTTTGTTATCTAGAATCTTTCAGATGGCAATCATTCGGATCATGAATTTACAGAATGTATCCTTCTATTTGGATGTGAAGTCCTTTCTGGTAACCATAGCTTTTTTTCTTCTAGTCTTTACTATTGTATTTGTGAAGAATACTCTTCGAATGAGAAAGCTTGATATTCTCGGTCTACTTAAGGAAGCAAAGCAGATGCCAAAGATCAAAGTGACAAAGAAAACCATAGCTCTTGGTGCAATAGGTATGATAGGTATACTGGTTTCCTTATGGCTTTTATTTTTTGTATTGAGTAATGAAAAATATAATTCCAATGTAAAGTATGTGCTTTTATATATAGGAATCCTTTTTGCCGGTATATATCTGACCATATCAAAGGGTGGCGAGATGATTATCTGTCACCGAAGGAAAAAGAATGCTTGCCGCTTCTCGATGATTTCCATTGCCGAAACAGAAAAGAAGTATGAAGGTAATAAACGTATTTTGTTTATCCTAAGCATTCTAAGTTCTGTTACCATTGTACTGGTTGCATCACCATTTTCCCTTCTTAGCTTAACGGAATCTATTGCCGAAATGAACTGCAACAATGTGGAATATGTTGAAACTGCAGTAATAAATAAGCTAGAAGATTACAAACTAAACGAGATTCTACACAGGGAACCCACAACCTATGAGAGAGAAGTAGACTTCATTTTTCTCTATACAGACAATAAAAAAAGTGCTTCCATACCAATAGTTTCTGTTAAGACCTACAATCAGTTGACTGGAGAAAATGTCAGACTACAAAGTGGACAGTGTATGAACATTAAGGTGAATTGGACACCTGGATATGGTGCTTATGGGGAGGGCAAAGATACTACTCTATATGGAGGAAAGAAAACCTATCAATATAAAATAGTAGCAGCAAATCATGGCCCATACTTTGTGAATCTATCCTATCCATCAGATGTTATTCTTTTAGTAAGCGAAGAGGACTATGCATACTTAGAAAAGCAGGAGAGCCAGACCAATTGGGGAGTTTATCATATGATTGGGTATGAAAATTTGAAGAATACTTAGAGTATTGTAAGTGAGTTAAAGACTGCTTTTGCAGGAAGTGGGTATAATGTCCTTTCAACCTATGAAACCTATGAGGGATTGAAAAAAGGGTATTCTGCAATGCTGTTTATATGTACCGTTTTAGGTATCCTGTTCTTTGTCTCTGGCGGAACCGTACTTTATTTCCGACAATTTACAGAGCTCATGCAGACCAAAGAAAACTTTTATAAGTTATACAAGATTGGTATTACCCAAAAACAAGTGAAGAAAATCATAACAAAAGAATTGGCCGTTATCTTCTTTGTTCCATTACTG
>JAEYRR010000013.1 GCA_023435505.1 Bacillota bacterium
CAATGAAGCTTGACCTTGGAAATACAGCAGCAGACGACAAGTTAACAATCTCCGTACTAGACGCTGGACCAATGGAGATTCAGGTTGGAGCAAGTGAAGATCAGACCATGACGGTCAGAATTCCAAAGACGGATACAGAAAGCCTTAGCATTGATATGATTAATGTAAAGAATGAGATCAGTGCAGAGCAGGCAATTACACAGGTTGATAATGCAATCGCCCAAATAAGCGCAGTACGTGCCAAATTAGGGGCTTATCAGAATCGCTTAGAGCATACGATCAATAATCTGGAGGAGGCCAATCTTAATACCACAGAAGCCCTTTCCAGAATTAATGATACAGATATGGCAGCTGAAATGACGGAATATACCCAGAAAAATGTATTAGTACAGGCTGCAACCTCTATGTTAGCCCAAGCAAATGAAAAACCACAACAGATTTTATCACTTTTACAGGGATAATAGTATAAATGTAGAAGGGATGATGACTTAGATTGAATAAGGAAGATATTAGGGGCTACACAAATCGCGTTGTACAAGCCAATAAAAGTGAATTAATTGTAATTTTATACGACATTGCTCTCCAGGATTTAAAGGAGGCAAGAAATAGTCTAAAGACAAACGAAAGTAAGAGTTTTCAGAGAAGCTGTGACCATAGCTTAAGAGCTGTAAATGAGTTGATCGTATCGCTAGATCTGAAATATGAGATCTCTGTGTGCTTATATAGGCTATACCGCTATGTTAGTGAGATTGTAACGAAAGCAAAGACAACCAAGGAGGAATGCCTCCTAGCCGAAGCTTATACTACCATGGAAAAGCTTCGCTCTGCTTTTGCCCAGGTTGCTAGCCAAGATAAATCAGAGCCAATGATGGCAAATACGGAGCAGGTCTATGCAGGCCTCACCTACTCCAAGGGCAACCTAAATGAATCCCTGCTAGAGATTTCCTCCAATCGGGGATTTAAAGCTTAATCCATGGTTTATTTGATTCATGTATATCTATGTACCTAATAAGGTTTATTTTCTCTATATTAAGGGAGCTGCACTGTGTAAGCTAGAGCAGCTCCTATTTTAGTGCCTAGAACTGTTATAAGGGGATAGACTCGTCTGACAGAGCCTTCACCTGGTTAAGTAAAAAGGTATATCTCTTATGTGCTGCATTGACCTCGTATATATAGGCATCAATTAGGTCCGGATCTAAACTGTTTTCAAAGTTAGAATAGGCCGTCTCTAATGCAATTTTTGTCTTTTGGATTTCCTGTAGAAGAGCTTCTTCCTGTAAGTTAACTTTACGCTTACGATGCTTCATCTGATCAAACCTTTCCAAAAATGTCCTGCATATTTAATTTATAAAATGGGCAAAATAGCCACTTTATAGCCGTACAGTATATTATAGTCTGCATACTAGAGAAATATTCGTAATATTTATTATAATATGAAAAATTACATATCATAAATCCTGTTCTGGTGTATATATTATATAAAACAGAGAGAAAAGCATACAAGCCATTCCAATAAAGAAGGGGGATAATACGTGGAAAAGTATGTGCTTATTTTTATTCTTGTATTGTGTGTAGCAATTTTGGCCATCTCAATTAGGAAAAAGAAGATGGAGCTTTTTATTAATTTCGTCCTCCGTCTTTTTGCAGGGGCAGTTGGTATCTATCTAATCAATGCCATCTTGGGGGTTGCCAATATTCAAAGCACAGTAGGGTTAAATGGAATCAATATGCTAGTAGTGGGGGCCCTTGGTCTGCCTGGTTTTGTACTGCTTTACTCAGTAGGCACTTACTTTATATTTCGGGGATAGTGGAGAGAAAAGACATAAAATGCTTGTCTAATTAGAGAAATGTGTCGGACAAGCATTTTTATTGTTGCTCAAAACTAGTTGACAAGATTAGTAAGGCCAATTATCATAAAACATGTAAATAAATTCCAATAGAGAGGTGGTTATTATTCCGTATATTGTGCTAAGTTGTTTTTTGTTTATTGCCATGGTGTCAGATCTTAAGACATATCGGGTTAGCAACAGATTAATTATAGTTGGTCTACTATTTGGTATGTCAATTCAAGTATTCAGATATCAAGGCTGGGGAATCCTTTATTTCTTGGTAGGGGCAATCACCCCTATTCTTATCTTGTTTCTATTATTTCTAGGTAATGTCTTAGGTGCTGGTGATATCAAACTATTTTCTGTCATAGGCGCAAGCCTCGGAGCTACTGAGGGCATTCAATGTATCTGGTATTCATTTGTGGCAGGAGCCATTCTAGCAATCTTTCTTTTATTCTTCCGTTCTAATTTTCTATCACGTATCCAATATTTCATACAGTATATAAAAACTTGTTTTATAGGAAAGTCTATTCGTACCTATTGTGCTCAGGAAGGTAGGGACAAGTCTACCTTTCATTTCACAACGGCTATTTTTGCAGGCTTTTTAAGCTTGGGAATTAAACAATTATAGAAAGGGGGAGCCTAGTGGTACGGGAAACCATATGTCTTTATGATTCTGATGTTCTTTATGCGAGAATGGTTATTAAAGCTCTTCAGGAAGAATCGTTATTTCCCGGTGTATTTGTGTGTTTTAGTGAGTGGGATGCCTTGTGTAAGTACTTAGAAGACAATCAGATAAGCTTACTTCTGTTGGAGAAAAGTAAGAAAGAAGCCTTTTATGAGCAACTTACCAAAGCCAAGCTGTCTGGGGGGAGTATCCTACTGTTGTCTGAGGAGTCGGAATGTATGGAGGATGAAATCTATAAATATCTGCCCAAGAAGCAATTCGTAGCAAAGCTTAGAGGTTGGTGGTCTGTTAGACATGGGGAAAGGGACAGTAGAGTAGAGTCTAACAATGGGCGAAAAGGGAGTAGACAGGTTATTACCGGCTATATTACCTTTGGAGGGGTCGCACTAACTAGGTATTTATCAGGAATACAACACAGAAATGAGAAAAGTCTTGTGATGGACTTACAATTATTTGCCTATACGCTTCCTCACGAAAAGCCAAAGAAGAATCTTTCAGATTTAATTTATATGGCAACAATTAATCGTCTTGCAAAGGCTGAGATGAAAGACTTTATATATTCTGTACAAGGGCTGGATTGTGTAGAACCTGTCGCCCATTATAGCGATGGCTATGAGCTTGATGATGAGGCAGCCGAACTTCTTTTTCATTACCTTAGGACATTGCCTTACGAACGGATTTATATTGTTACAGATTGCAGACATCGTGGAGCAGCCAGACTTCTAGAACTATGTGATGAGGTAGAAGTAGAGACAGCAGATAATGCCATAGAGAGACATAAGAATAGTCTGATGATTAAGATGCTGCACCTAGAGGGAAGAGAAGAGCTTTTATGTAAGATTGAACAGCCAAAGAGGGAGATGCTATATGGATGAAGAAGCGCTGTATAAAGAAGTAAAGGAACGTGTTTTAGTCAATCTAAATCTAGTAAAGGAAATTACAGATGAAGAGGTGTTAGATTACATAGATAAGATCATGGAGAACTGTGGGGAGAGGCAGTTTCTCAGTGTGGATAATAGGCGACAGATAAGAAACAGAGTGTTTAATTCCATCCGGAGGATGGATGTGCTACAGGAACTGTTAGATAACCCTGCAATTACAGAGATCATGGTAAATGGGTCAAGTCACATCTTCTATGAGGAGCAGGGAAGCCTTCACCTCTGGAATAGATGCTTTGAATCTGAAGAAAGGCTGGGAGATGTCATTCAGCAGATTGTAGCAAAAGCCAACAGAGTGGTAAATGAAGCCAACCCAATTGTGGATGCCAGGTTGGCCGATGGATCCCGTGTCAATGTAGTGCTGTCTCCTGTTTCCATGGATGGGTCTACACTTACCATTAGAAAGTTTGGGGAGCATACTATCACGATAGAAAAATTAGTACAGTTAGGTTCTATTACAAGGGAGGTGGCAGAGTTCTTAAGAAAGCTGGTGCAGGCCAAGTATAATATCTTCATAAGCGGAGGAACCGGTTCAGGAAAAACAACCTTTTTGAATGCGCTATCTTCTTATATTCCCTCAGAGGAACGCATCATTACAATTGAAGACTCTGCAGAGTTAAGGATTAAGAATCAACCTAATCTAGTGAGAATGGAAGTTCGTAATGACAATGTAGAGGGGAAGCATGGGGTCGGTATAAGGGAGTTAATTAAAACCTCCTTAAGAATGCGTCCGGATAGAATCATCGTTGGAGAAGTTCGTGATGCAGCTGCAATCGACATGCTAACCGCTCTTAATACAGGGCATGATGGCTCATTAAGTACTGGGCATGCTAATTCACCGGCAGATATGCTAAGTAGATTGGAGACCATGGTTTTGTTAGGTACTGAGATTCCTTTGGTGGCTGTCAGAAAGCAGATAGCATCTGCTCTCGATATTATTATCCATCTTGGAAGACTTCGGGATAAGTCCAGACGTGTTTTGGAAATCATAGAGGTCTTAGAAGTGGAAAATCAAGATATTAAGATTCAGCCATTGTATGTGTTTAAGGAGGAAAGTGTGGACGCTGAGGGGAGAATACTAGGAGGCCTTGTTCCTACGGGAAAGACACTAAAGAACAAAATAAAATTAGAAAGGGCTGGGTTAGTAGATGGAGATGCCTGATTATAAAAAACCAGAAAGAGAGGAGGTTGTAAAGGCCTTCGCCTTGGGGGGTGTAATACTTGGAGTGCTGGGCTATCTCTTCTATCAGAGCCTGGTAGCAGTGATTCTCATGCAGAGTCTCTTAGTACCCTATTATCGTAATTATAGAAAAGAATACTATCAGAAAAGACTATGGAAGGTAAATCAGGAGTTTAAAGAGTTTCTCTTAAGTTTAAGTACAGCCTTAAATGCTGGGTACTCGGTGGAGAATGCACTTGTGGAAAGTAGAGAAGGCCTAGGGCATCTGTTGGGGGAGAGAGCAGATATGATGAGGGAGATAGATTATATGATAGCACAGTTACAGCTTAATATGACGGTAGAAGAGATTTTTCTTAAACTAGAAGAGAGGCTTCCCATTGAGGATGTACATAATTTTGTGGATGTTTTTACTACAGCTAAACGGACAGGAGGCGATATTATTCGTATCATACAGTCTACCAGTACCTGTATCCGGGATAAGGTAGAAGTAAAACGTGAGATTCAAACGCTTGTGACAGCAAAAAAGTTTGAAGGTAATATAATGTGTCTTGCTCCAATGGGAATCATTTTGTACTTACAGCTAGGGTCTCCAGGATACTTGAATCCACTTTATCATAATATGTTTGGAATATTTGTTATGACAGTTCTTCTTGGTGTATACGGGTTGGCGTACTATCTAACCAACCGCATTATGACCATAGAAGTATGAGGTAGACCTATGATTATTATCATATCTGTTTATTGTATATTTTTTCTATTCTCAGTCATCTTTATATCCTATCAGAAACAATTTCTTAAAACTATACCTAAAAAAAAGTACCACCTCTTTTTCCTGTTCCCTATTAGCCTAATGCTTGCGGATGCCTTAAGGACTCTGCGGCCAAAACTTCATACGAATCGTAAGGAAAAACTTAAGGCTCTCTATGTATTTGAGGACTGTGAAGTAAAGAGCAGTCTCTTTCTAGCTCAGATCATAGCTTATTCAATTGGTATACTTGTTATATTTAACACCTTTGCACTGTTAATACAGATAACAGGATCCTTTGAAGCAGACCCTAAGATAGAGAATACAGTGAATCGGCCAAGTTATGGGGAGAGAAGTTATAAAGAAGATTATCAGGTTGTGATAGAAAATGAGGAGCTATATCTGAAGGAAGAGCTTCAGTATGAGGTGGCGCCTAGAACTTACACTAAGGAATCTTTTTCTCAGGCTTTGGAACAAGCGAAAACCTATATAAAGCAAAAGGTGTTAGGGGAGAACACTTCTGCAAATAACATTACGTTACCGTTAAAGCTCATGGAGTCCATACCATCCTTAGGAATGAAAATAAACTGGGTCCGGGATGAAGAAGGGATTGTAAAATATGACGGGAGTATTAACAATAAAACGCTTACTCAGAGAAAAGAAGTACTCTTAACAGCAGTCATTAGCAGTGGAGAGTTTGAGGAAGAGTATGACATAGCCTTGATTATAATGCCAAACCAACCAGACAGTAGGGAAGAGATTCTACAAAAGGTTACAAAAGCTGTTCAGGAGTCAGATAGCATGAGTAGTTCCAAGGATCAGTTTTCCTTACCGGAGACTATAGATGGGACAAAGGTTTATTTTTTTAAGGAACACCAGGAACAGTATAGTACCGTACTTTTTTTTGGACTTCTTATGGCGATATTGGTACCAGTATTTGCGGAACGTAAATTAAAGGAACAGTTGGAGCAGCGAGACAATGAGCTACGAATGGATTATCCGGAGGTGGTTAATAAACTAGTATTACTAATTGAGGCGGGAATGACAGTGACCAGGGCTTGGTCAAAGATTGTTGAAGATTACGAGACAGAGGTAAAAAACAGTAAACGAAAAAGACGTTATGCTTATGAGGAAATGTTGGCCAGTTATTATGAACTAAAGAATGGTATAAGTGAGATTCACGTGTTTGACAACTTTGGAAGGAGAATAAAACTGACACCATATATGAAGTTAAGTTCCCTACTAGCGCAGAATTCTACCAAAGGAGTGGAAGGAGTATTGTCTTATATAAAAGGAGAAGCAATTGAAGCATTTGCAGATAGAAAAGAGCTGGCAAAGAGACTGGGGGAAAAGGCGGGAACTAAGATGCTACTGCCAATGGGTATTATGTTGGGAATCGTTCTTGTAGTAATAATAGTACCGGCTTTTACAATATTATAATCCCTGTATTATTCATAAAAAGAGAGGAGTATCGTTATGAAGTATTTCATGCAAACAGCTGTAAAGGTGAAAGATGTAGCAAAGAGATTTGTCTATGAAGAGGACGGTGTAGGAGTGGTGGAGATTGTTCTAATATTGGTGATCTTAGTGGCACTGGTAGTCATCTTTCAGGACCAGATTAGCGACGTAGTGGAACAAGCGCTGGATTCGTTTTCATCGGATGCCTCTGATATTATTGATTAGGAGAAGGTGTAACGGGAAGGAGTAAACGATGGCACAGGTAAGGGGAAGTATCACGGTTTTTTTAACACTTATAATGGTTTTCATAGTTTCATTAATCGGGACAATGTTAGATTTAGCGCGATTTGAGATGGCCGACCATATGGCTTACAATGCTCTGGTGACGGCAGTAGATTCTGAGCTTACCAACTACTGTAAGGAGGTTTATGAGGATTATAAGATATTTTTATTAGAAAAGGGTCAGAAGGAAGAGGGGATGGATGGAGAGGAATACGTAGAATCCATATATAACTATCTTACTTATTCCTTTGAACCAGGTAAGGATGTTCAAATCAAAGATTTTTCACTTCCTCTTTCCACTACAGATTTTTTGTCTATAGAGTTGAATAATTGTACCTTAAAGGGACAAACCATGATTACTGATCAGGAGGGGAAAATCTTTGAGCATCAGGTTGAAGAGTATATGAAGTATCATGTACCTGCCGATTTGGCGGAAAGTCTTTTAAGTAAATTAAATTTACTACAGAACACGAAGACTACTATGTCTGTGTTTCGTAAAAAGATGGCAGTAGAAGAAAAAGCAGCAAAGATTAGTCAGTCTATCTTGGATTTAATCACGTTGGTTGAGGGATTGACCTTTGAAGACGGGGAACTAAAGCTCACCAAGGATAATTATATTGTAATTAAGGATTCCTTTGGAAAACAGTTCTGTACAGAGAAAGTGGGGCCTAAAGCAGTTGGCATTAACCATAATATGGTCTGGGATTCCTTATGCAATAAATATACGAATCCTGTCTCCATTCTAACCACTATACAGTCGGAAAATAAAGAATTAATAACACTAGAGGAAAGCTGTGAGAAGATAAATAAGCAACTTGCGGAGGAGAAAGATGGGGAGAAACGTACTCAATTAGAAGGAGAGCTATCCCAATTGGACGGGAAAAAACGGGAACTGATAGATAGCACCTCAAAAGCTGGCCTTTCCTTAGTAGACCAGGCCAAAGGAATGCAAGAGAAGATAAGGTTAGCCATCGATATAATAAAAAGTCTTAAGGGGCAGAAGGAAGCCTGTGTGCAGGAGTTGGATAGCTTTGAAACGTACTTAAACGATGAGAAAGAAAAGCTAGATGATGGTTCCTACAATGCGGTAACTGAGGAACTAAAGGAGTTAAAGGTGTACCTTTTTAAGGTAGATGAGACTGGAGTAGATACCTCAATTATTGGAGAAGTGATGGCGATGAAGGAATGTCTGACCTCCAATCTGAAAGCAGTAGAGAAGACAGCTATGCTGGAACCACTTTTTCAACAGGAATTGGATCCGGATTATTCTCAGCGTGAATCTGAATTAAAAAATGTAATAGACGAGTATAAGACTTATACAATCAGACCGCTTCACTTTGATTACACCCAGTTAAACACAAAGCCAAAACAGGAAAGTCCTGTAGGTGGCTTAGGAAGCTTTGTTAAAGATGGACTATGTCATCTTATTCTTCCGGATGCAAGTGAGCTTTCCATGCAAAGCCTGTCTGATGCTAAGCTTCCAAGTCAGAGTATAACCACA
>JAEYRR010000048.1 GCA_023435505.1 Bacillota bacterium
TTCCTTCATAAATTCAATGGCTTCCTCACGAGGTAAGGTAAAACGTTCTAAGCTGTCGCCTTCTTTGATGATCTTCTTCATCTCAGTCTCTAATTTATCTAAAGCGGCTCTATCAAATGGATCACAGTCAAAGTCATAGTAGAATCCAGTATCAATAGAAGGCCCAATTGCCAATTTTGCTTCTGGATATAAACGCTTAACTGCCTGTGCTAATACATGGCTGGTAGTATGACGATACGCTGCCTTTCCTTTCTCATCATTAAAGGTCAAGATGCTAAGCTCACAGTCCTTATCCACCATGGTTCTAAGGTCTACAACCTTCCCATTTATTTCTCCGGCGCATGCCATTCTTGCAAGGCCTTCACTGATGTCATTTGCAATATCAATTACGGACATTGCATGATCATACTGTTTTGTTGAACCATCTTTTAACGTAATAATCATAATAAAGCTCCTTTCAATTTCTATGGTTTACAATTTACTCGTCTTAATACAGTCTTGGTTCGCTGTAAACATAAAAAAATCGCCTCTTCCAATCTGTATTATAGATTGAAAGGGACGAGTACTATTCTCGCGGTTCCACCCTCATTGGTATCACTACCCACTTCATTGTGATGATAACGGAATCACCGGACCGGATTAGGGCCACTCAGAGGTAGTTTTCAAATGCTTCCAAATAAGATGCTTCCAGCATATGCATCTCTCTCTGTATTCTTCCACATTTTACTCTTCTCTTCAACGTGTTGTATATTTGTGATTATAGCATTCTATTTCTATTTGTCAAGAATGTTTACATTCTGGGCATTATGATCTTTTTTTATTATCTAGGAATTCTTCCAGTATATGTGCTGCTTCTTCTACCAGCTGCACACAAGGCCGCTTTTGATAATATTCCTTTGTTCTTGCCTCCGGCTTAGTGTCTGTATGAGAGGTATCGGGCAAACCCAATAACTCTCGACATATAATAGACCCATTTTTCTCTCTGAATTGTGCTGCTAGCTGTTGCACCACCTGGTAATTCTTCTGTTTCCCCTCAGAATCCCAACCGACTATTGTGCCGGTCTCCATTCCTGCAACCATAAACATCCCGGATACAGCCCCACAGACTTCCCTCATGCGGCCCATACCGCCTCCAAAAGAGCTACTTACTCTAAGTGCTGTTTCTATATCCATTCCATATAAATCTGCAAATGCTGCAAATACAGATTGACTACAGTTATATCCCTGGTTAAATAATTCTACAGCTTTGTTACTTCTCTCTCCCATATTACATCTTTCCTTTTTGTACCACTTATAAACTTATAAAGTACCTTTTACCTTATAAGCAATGACAGCCAAACCTTCTCTAATATAATAACTAAACGTCATGATAGGATCCGAGGTTGCAGACAGACCATATGCATTGGTCATCCCCTGTTTCCTAGCCATGGTAGTGGCTCTATAAATGTGAAAACCATTGGTGACAATGGCAACCTTAGCATCATCATTTTGAATTATTTCTCTAGAAAACTGAATGTTTTCATAGGTATTAGTGGACTTATCCTCCATAATTACTCTGGATTTATCTATTCCCTGCTTTACTAGATACTCATACATAGCCTGAGCTTCAGAAATATCTTCTCCCTTACCCTGACCACCCGATACAATAACCTTAGTATCCTTGTTGCTCTCTTCCTTCAGGTAATCTACGGTCTTATCTAAACGTCTCCATAAAGAACCGGTTATACGGGTTCCATTCACTCTGGCACCTAATACAATGAGATACTCCACATTTTCGGGAGCGTTCTGATTGCTATGGTATACAATGACAGCCTCTGCACAGAGAAAAACTCCAGCTCCAATTAAGAAAACAGAAATACTCAATACCTTAATCCAAGTTGGCCAGATAAATCCATGAAGTTTTAGTATTTGGAGGACTATCCCTGCAACGACACAGGCCACTCCCAACAAGCCCCATACTATTGTAAAGGAGGCACTAAGTCCAGCGTAGCTAAAACATATGACAAAATACAAAAGTGACGCTGCTCCTATAATGATCAATACGAGCGATAACCAATTCATTCTGTTTCCTCTGCTATCTACATGTTTTTCCCCATTCTTAACCTTCATGTATCTCCCCCTTGTTTTTATGCTTCTACCGGTATCCCTTTGCTCAGTAGCACATTTTTATATACTTTTTCTACACTTTTCGCAAATTCTTCTGTAGAATATGGTTTCATCATTACCTCAGAATTATGACCATAAGGTATTCCCTCAGTTCCATATAGTACTTTATCCAAAGCTTGTAAAAATTCTTCCTGGGTTTCAAACGCATACCCATTGAAACTATCTTTTAAAATTTCATTTAAACATGGGTCCTTTTTAGCCACAACAGGGAGTCCTGCTGCCATAGCTTCAAAATAAGTTAGTCCCTGGGTTTCACTTTGGCTGGCACTTACAAAAACATCTCCTAGCTGATAATACAAAGCAATCTCGTCCCAAGGCTGCTCACCGGCAAAGACAACTGTATCCTGTAGCTTTAATTCTTTAGAAAGCTTCTTCAGATTTTCCAGGTCAGGTCCTGCTCCTACTACAACAAAACGTATATCACTGTGTTTCTTCCTATATGTTGGCATCGCCTTTAATAGTTCTCCTATATTCTTTTCTGGAGAAACACGTCCAAGATATAGAATGACCTTCTGTTCAGGACTGATATGGAATCGCTTACGTACTTGCGCAATCTGTTCCTCTGTGAAATTACCCTTATAAAACTTCTTTAAATCAATCCCTGTTGGAATTACATTTATATTACGAAAAACCCGGTAACTGGTAAGGAGTTCCTCCACCTTTTTGGTAGGAACAATGACTTCCTCTACAAAGTTACAACATTTTCTCGTATAAAATCTTGCAAAAGCCTTTGCTCGATTATTTAATAAGGCAATTGGGGCAAAATAATGGGTATAGTCCTCATATATAGTATGGTAAGTATGCACCAAAGGTATGTTCAAATCCTTAGCCATAATCAAAGCAAACACCCTAAGTGAGAATTCTGTGTTAGTATGGATAATATCCAGATTCAGTTTGCGCATCAAGGTGGCTAACTTTCGCTGATACACCATACCTACCCGACGATCTTTCATAAAAACAAATGGCATACTGTGAACACGGAATACATTATACTCATGTTTAGGCGCACCAGGAGTCGTAGTAGTAAAGACATATACATTATGTCCCTGATTTTCCAATTCCGTTTTCAATGTATATACAGAATTAGCAACACCATTTATTTCTGGATAATAGGTATCTGTAAATAAACCAATATTCATGATTAATACCTCTCATTTCGTAAATTCTAAACACTAGTCATTCCCTATTACATTACTATATTAGAAAACAAACTCTTTGTAAAGAACTGAAACCTTACAGTTTATTTACAATTTAGAGACTAGGCTTTAAACGATTCTTATAGGTACTAACTTCATCCATCGTAACTTTATAATAGGAAAGTCTTTTATACTTCCCATCTTCCAGTGACACTTCAGACAAATTCCCATTGGTTGAGATTGTATACGCCAGATTTAGCATTGCCAAGGCCTGCCCCTCTTTATCATTATAGACAGTCCCTATCATTTCGCCATTCTTAACTGCATCCAATCCTACGTCAGTTCCATCTATACCTACAATCGCTGGCCAGTCTTCTTTAGGTGTATTAGCCGACTTAAGGGCATCTATAGCCCCTAGTGCCATATCATCATTGTTGGCCAGAACAAGTTCTATGTCATTACCATACCGTTGAAACATCTGCACCATCTGTGTCTTTGCCTGTGCTCTGTTCCAATTTGCTATAGCATACCCCATTTTTTCGATCTCTAGGCCACCTTCCAGCATGGTTCTAACCGAATACTCCGTTCTCACAATAGAATCCTGATGACCAGCTTCCCCTTCCAACACGACATACTGACATACTCCATCATGATTTTTATCCAAAAAAGCATTGTTCTTAAAAGCATCTACTACAAGTTCTCCTTCTAAAACCCCAGATTCAAATGCCTGTGCACCTACATAATAGATCTTATCCCATCTTTCCAAATCTTCTTTTACCAGTTCTCGATTAAAGAAGATGATCGGTATATTATTTCTTTCTGCCAAATCAATAATCGTAGTAGGTTCTGTCCGGTCCACCAGATTTACACATATTACATCACATCCGCTGATTATCATGTTCTCCACCTGACTATTCTGGATAGACTGACTGTCCGATGCATTATAAATCTCAATATTGATTGCAATATCGTTCTCTTGCTCTTTTTCGGAAGCATACTTTTTAAACTTACTGACTAATTCTGAGATAAAGATATCATACTGGTTGTACAACGTAACCCCTATCTTAATACTTTTCCTCTTTTCCCTACCTTGCTGTTTATCACAGCCTGCCAACATCCCCAATAAAAGGATTGTAACCAGGAGAATACAAAAGAATTTTCTTGTCATTGATACACCCCCATATAGCTTTTCGTTACTCGTACTGTATCTATTGAACGATAGGAAATAATAGCTTTTGGTTGGTTTTATCATACAAATTACTCTTATTTACTACCAAATAATCAATTTTCCTATCCTCTACTGTATTCACATTACTCTTAATCTGATCGGCTAATACTACCATGCTTTGGTATCCCATATTAAACTCATTTGGCACGTTTAATGCCTGAATATATCCCTTATCCAAATAGTAAACTGCTTTTTCAGAACTACCTTCTCCATATACTTGGAATGTGCAGTTCTTATCGGAATCCATATAATCCATAGTCATCTCTATCTCGTTGTTATCCAATGCAACCAAGACGTCTACGGGTTGACTCTTCTGTTTCTCCTTCAGCATCTGCATAATGTCATCTCCAGAGCCCTCAACCTCCCAGCAAATCTGGGCCCTCGACTGCCCCATATCTTCCTGAAAACCAGATAACCGCTGCTGCATAGAAAGTTTCTCTTGATTCCCACTTAATATTCCAATCTTAACTCCGGTTAGATCATTGTGGCTATCTTCTTTTATTGCAGTTGCAATTGTCTTCCCAATTGCATAGTTGTCAGGCTGTATTGTTGTATACTCCTTCTCAGGTAATACATCTGATTCCACCAGCACTAAAGCCGTCCCTAATAACAAGGATTCCAGTGCATGGCCGACACCTTTACTAAAGTTTGATTCGAGTATAATTCCCTGTGCACCATTTTCTATCTCCCGACTGATTACTTCATTCTGTTCTTCCAGAGTTGCAAAGGTACTGGTTGAGACAATATTAAAATTAATATTTTTATCTTTGGCTCCCTGTTCCAATCCTTCTTTAAATGAAATCCATCGGTCACTCCCGCTATTGCTTACAATTACGGAGACTTGGTAGGAATCCTCGTCTCTCACCACATCTACCATACCTATAGAAGTAAAAATAATGATTACCACTAAGATAATGACTAAAAGTCCAAAATATAATCTACTGCTTTTCATGAGTTCCTTCCTTTCTATTCGACATTTTGCCAGACTCAAGCTGTTCTTGAGCTTGGGCGGAATATGGAATAAAAGGTATGTGTATTCGGACAGTTGTACCCTCATCTGGCAAGCTCTCTATCTCCAGGCCATAACACATGCCAAAACATAATTTAATCCTGTTATGTACATTTAATAGTCCTACTCCCGATCCATGTTTTCTTAATTTATTATCGGGTTCCAATAGATGTTTTAAGGTTTCCGGTGGTATCCCAAGACCATTATCGCATACTTCTATATACACATCATCATCCTTGCGATATCCACGTACATTGATTTCCCCATCACCAAACATGTACTCCACACCATAGTAAATCGCATTTTCAAGCAATGGCTGAAGTACTAATTTCACCGTACAACACTGCAATATCTCAGTAGCTATATTAAAATCAAAGGTAAATACATTTTTATAACGAATCTTTTGTATGTTCATATAATTTTTAGCATGTTTTACTTCATCATCCAAGCAAATAATCATCTTTCCCCTGCTCAGACTGATTCGGAATAGACTTGCAAGTTGTGTAACCATGAAGACAGCGTCATCATACCGTTCTCCTTCAATCATCCATACAATGGAATCCAGCGTATTATAGAGAAAGTGTGGGTTTATTTGTGATTGCAGTACATCCAATTCACTCTTACGTTTTTCTTCTTGTTCCGCCATGATGTCATCCATTAGCTGTCGAATCTGTGCTACGGTTGAGCGAAGTGTTCTTCCTAAATGTTCTACCTCCATAGAGCCTCCTACGTAAATAGAAGGATTTAGGTTTCCTGCTTCCCACTCCTTTACCGAATTATTCAGTCGTTGTAGCGGTTTTGCAATTTGTCCTGATACAAGTTGGTTTAATATGACAACTGCAAGCAAAGAAAGCATAACCATCATAATCATAAAATACCTGGTTCCGGAAAGTCCCATATTAAAAGAGCTCATTGGAACTACACTCACGATCTTCCAACCTGTGTAACTAATCGTTTTAATGGTAATGAGTCTGTTCGCTCCATTAAAAGTTTCCTCTCGACTTCCATCCTCATACTCGACCATATCCATATTGTTTTCACTATATATACCAGAAGTAATCAGTTGTTGCTTTGGATGATAAATAATCTCCCCATTACTATCCACAAGATAGACGTATTCCGCTGCATTATCTGCATTTGCTTTCTCAAGAATCTGTTCAATACTACTATAATTCATATCCACAAGAAGCACTCCTAAAGTAGAATTACCACTTGTCGTTAATTCCACCGCACGGCTCAAAGAAACTACCCAGTAATAGCGAAAACTAGTGTCATCAAACAGATTTTGTACATGTGGTGTAGAAAAATGAAGATTCTCCATTTGATTCACAGCATTTATAAACCATTGTTGCTCAGCAATGTTTAGATTCGATTTTTCTGTTGCATTAGGGGTAGCTGCAACCAGTTCGCCCTGTCTGGTATAACAGGCAATACTGATTAATTTATCCTTATTCGCCTCATATAAAAGATTCATTTCTTTATCCAAGCGATTCGTAGCAAGATTGGTATCTTTGATGACACTATAATACATCGTATCAGAGATGCGGCGCATATTACGCATGTAGTCCTCCAGATTGATTGCCGTCTGATTCAACAATTGTTCTGAACTTTCTATTGTGAGATCCTCCGCCCGATTGACAAACTGTTCATATAAAGTAATGCCAAGAAAGCACATACTACAGACTGAAACAATCGTAAAAGAGATAGATATTGTCACCTGTATACTGTGCGCCCTCATATGTTTATATAAGTGTGTAATGATATGTTTCAACAAATGTATTCTTCTACTCATGGATACCTTTCTAAACGATTAAACCGAATAAATAGAATAACCGGTAGCATGTATTAGTTTGTTCTGCCTAATTTATATTTTGATGGTGATACTCCAAACTGTTTCTTAAACACATAGCTAAAATAATTGGGATCTGAATATCCAACCTTTTCTGCGATAATATAGGTCTTTTCATCTTGATAAAGAAGTAAATCCAAAGCCTTTTCCATACGATAATCCGTAAGGTAATTAATAAATGTCTTCCCTGTTTCTTTTTTAAATACGACAGAAAAATACGAAGCACTGACACCCAAATGTTTGCACACTGTTTCTACCGTTAGATTCTGGTCGGAGTAGTGTTCTTTTACAAAAACTATTCCTTTTGCAATAAATGACCTAGTGGTATCCTGACGTTCATTCAAAATGATGTCCTGCACTTTATTAACAACTGCAATCAGCCATTCCTCTAATTCCTGGGGAGATTCCATCTGCAAAACCTGTCCATATACATCCTTACATTCTCCCAAAATCTCCTCCATATTCAGTTGATTTGTATGCGCAAACCGACAAAGCTCCACTATAAGTTCCATAATGGAAATACGATATTTCTGTAAGGAGATTCCTTTCCCCGAAAACTGGTTGATACAATTATGAACCGCTACTTTTAAATCCTGCCGGCTTCCTGTTTTTATCTTTCTGAAGATTTTATTATAATACTGCTCCTCCCAAGGAATATCTGTATTCTCCTGAGGATCAATCTCTGCAATACTAATCGCCCTTACGTTTCCATACAAAATACGATAAGATAGAGCATTTTGCGCTCCTCGATATGAGATTGGCAAATCCTGAATCTTATTACAACTATGTCCTATCCCCGCAGTCAACTTCACGTTACATAAACGTTTCGCCACCTTACAGAACGTATCCATATCATCAATATACTCTGTAACTAACTCACATTCCTTAAATTGGCTAATAATGATAATATCGCCAAGATAGGTAATTACTCTACTATTCCATTTTTCCATCAGCTGTTCCTCTGCTAATTTCTTAACAGAAACCACCAATAAAAATGGCTGTATGTTCTCTGGCTTGTCCGTTTTGCTAATATGTAATACGGTAACGATATAGTTTGGTCCATGTAGTTGAATCTGATAATTAGCTAAATAATCGCTAATCTGATCAGTCGGGATACGTCCTTCAATTAATAATGTACAGAAACTATCCTGCAACATCGGCAAACTTTCCATATAATATTTTTTCAATTTGTCTATATTTCTTTTTTCATCCCGTTCATTATCCAGATTCTTTTTTACACGTTCAAACACTTCTTTGAGTTCCATTGCATTGATGGGTTTTAATATATACTCCTCTGCCTCCAATTTAATGGCCTCCTTGGCATATACAAACTCGTCAAAGCCTGATAGAATAATAATTTTAATTTTGGGATATAACTCCTTTAACTTTTTCGATAATGTCAGCCCATCCATAAAGGGCATTTTAATATCAGTAAGCACAACATCGGGTTGTAACGTTTCTGCCATTTCCAACGCTTCAACGCCGTTTCTAGCATATCCAACAATTTCAAACCCCATTTTGTCCCATTCGAGTTTTTTGATCATTATCTGAAATACTTCTTCCTCATCATCAACAAGCATAACTGTATACTGACTCATACCAGCCCTCATTTCTTAATTGGATGTCATTCGCAAAATCTTTTGTTCATCTTAGACCATAAAAAAGCAAAAACAGCTGTAAATATTACGATCTCTGCTAGAGCTACATATACATTCCAAAATAACAAAGCTGTCATCAGTGCGGCTGCAAAAGCAAGGAATAAAATCAGCCTTCCCGCTGTTTTTGCGTACATCTTTTCGTCTTTTATAGAGGGATCCTTTTGTTTCTTAATAACAGAGAGATCTCCTTGCACCAAAAGACGAATGCTGTAATACATAAGAATACAAAAACTAAGTAATGGAAGCCAAGCAATATCTATAAATTTTTCTAATGTCATAATTTCCCTCCTTTTATATAAAGTATACTGTATATTCCAAAAATAAACAATAGTGGACAGATTCATAACCTCTCCACTATTGCTTTACCTTCACTATTTTCTTGCAACATACTTTCTAATATCAAGGGAGATCGCTACAAATATAACAATACCAATTGCAATATACTGTGCATTTGCATCTACACCTAGGAACTGAAGGGCTGCCTTTAAAAGTTCGAATACCGCAACACCAACGACTGCAGAAGAAACTTTACCACGTCCACCCGTTACAGATACTCCTCCAATTGTACATGCCGCAATAGCTTCCATCTCATAGCCATATCCTAAGTTAACAGAAGCTCCTCCAGCCTTAGCACCAAGCATGAAGCCAGCTAAACCATACATAGCAGCAGCTTTCACATAAATAAGTACCAAGGTCTTCTTAACTGGTACACCTGCTACAGCAGCAGCCTGTGGATTCCCGCCGATAGCATACATATATTTACCATGCCGTGTCATATTAAAGATAAACCATGTAATAATCGACACTATGATTGCAATCCATATCAGCCAGCTTACTCCAAGGAAGCTACCTGTAGCAATATCTGTATAAGATTTCGTATATCCACCAAGAGGAGTTGCTTTCGTATAAATCAACGAAATTCCATATACAATTTCCATCATTGCCAAGGTTGCAATAAAAGGTGGAACGTTCAAATATGCAATAAAAAATCCAGTAACACTGCCAAACAATGCACAAATAGCCATAACAATAAATAAAGCAACAAAGATATTTAAAGGTTGTATGTCAGCGAAGAACTTACCGGAATAGTCCATTCTCTGTAGTAAGGTACCTGCTATACATGCAGCAAAACCAATCATACGTCCTGCTGACAAGTCACACCCTGCTGTGATAACACAACCGGCAATACCAAGGGCAATTACAAGACGGGAACTCATATTCATAAGTATATTGGTGAAGTTATTTCCGGTAATGAAATTATCTGTTGTTAATCCGGTATAAAATACAAGAATAAACATTACTATAATAACGCCATTGTTTATAAAAAAATCTTTCATTTTAAATTTATTCAATCTTATCTTTTTTAGTTTATTCAATTCTACCATTTTTCCACTCCTATCCGCTTCAGAATTGTGTTGCTAGGCTCATAACCTTCGCCTGGGTCATATCTGTCTGGCCAAGCTCACCTGTAAGTTTACCATTGCACATAACATATACTCTATCTGCCATCCCAAGAAGTTCTGACATCTCGGAAGAAACCATGATAACTGCCTTTCCCTTACTTGCCAGCTCATTGATAATTTCATAGATTTCATGCTTTGCACCTACATCAATACCACGGGTAGGCTCATCCATAATCAGTACATCCGGATCATTGGCAAGCCATCTTGATACGATAACCTTTTGCTGGTTTCCACCAGATAAATTGGCAATATGTTCTTTCATACTTGGAGTCTTTATACTTAACATTTCTATACTATTGTCCACGATAGAATTGATCTTCTTATGGTTCAATACAAAGCCGGCCTTTAGATTCTTATTGAGCACTGAAATTCCTACATTATCTTTCACAGACAAGCAACCAAAGATTCCATTCAGTCGACGATCTTCTGTAATCAGGCCTATTCCGGCATTCATAGCGTCAACTGGATGTTTGATTCTGACTCGTTTCCCCTGGATGTAGATTTCACCGGAAGCAAGTGCTCGAATGCCAAAAATACCTTCCATCAGCTCTGTTCTCTGCGCGCCTACCAAACCACCAAAGCCAAGTATCTCTCCTTTGCGGATTGTAAAGCTTACATCCTGGAAGGACATTTCATGGATGGAGGATAAGTGTTTCACCTCCATGATGACTTCCCCTGGTTTATTTTTTTTCACCGGATACACATTCGTAAGCTCACGACCAACCATTTTGGCAATAATCTGTTCTGTCGTCAATTCACTTACTGGCCAAGTTCCCACATATGTACCATCTCGCATGATTGTTATGTCATCTGCTATCCGCTTGATTTCATCC
>JAEYRR010000075.1 GCA_023435505.1 Bacillota bacterium
GCCCAATTGTTGGTTCATCTAGAAATACTACCTGAGGATTATGTAAGAAGGCGGCCAGAATATCACTTAGGGTTCTCTGCCCCAGTGACATTTCCCTTACAGGTTTATGGAGGATCTCCCCTACATCTATGAGGGAATCGTATAATTCCAGCATATCCTTATAGTTTTTGTCGCTGACCTCATAGATATCCTTTAGTATTTTAAAGGATTCAATTAACGGCAGAGCCCACCATAGCTGAGTACGTTGGCCAAATACAACACCAATGTTTTTGGCATTTTTGGTACGGTTTTTGTAAGGCTCTAATCCATTGACCAAGATGCTACCTGATGTTGGCTTTAATATACCGGTCATCATCTTGATGGTTGTACTTTTGCCGGCGCCATTAGGCCCTAGATATCCAACAATTTCTCCTCTGTCTATATCCATAGAAACGTCATCTACAGCCTTAATTACTTTGTAATCTCTGGAAAATAAGTCTTTCATACTTCCCTTAAGTCCCTCGTGGCGGTTCAGTACTTTAAATTCTTTTGTAAGATGTTCAATATGTATCATATTCTTGCTCATATGCATCCCCCTTAATCTGTTGTTATATGACATCAAATGACATAACGGCATTATAGCACTTAATTATAAGTCATGCAAAGATTTTTTCCAATTATAGCAAATTAATATGTGTATGAATACTATAATATTGATAATATTTACGAGGTGAGGTATGTACAATTTACCGATGTTTTTGCTTTTACTAGAAATCCTTGCACAAAGGAAAGAAGCAGAAACAAATGGGCCAGATACTATCATGAAGAGTATGAATCAATGGGATTTACCTCCCACCGGCAATCAAAATCAATATCAAATGATATTAACCAATAAAGAATATAGTCAACTATGTAAAATATCAACAGTGCCATTGCATATAAAATATAGACTGCCAATGATAGATTCTGTTGTCGTGGAAACAGGTATTAAAGTGATATTTGAACCCAACCTCCAAAACAGCAAAGAAGTGGAGATGGACTCTGTTATTCAAGCCCAGATGAAACGAGCTAGCTCCATCATACAATTGGAGACTGCTAGAGAAAGAGGAATCTATGGGGAGGGCGTGGGAGTTGCAATCTTGGATACAGGCATATATCCTCATCCGGACTTTATTACTGGAAAAAATAGAATAGTGGCATTTTATGATGTAATAAATGGGCGTAAAATTCCTTATGACGACAACGGACATGGCACTCATGTAGCAGGAATCATTGCTGGAAATGGAAGCGAGTCAAAAGGAGAATATATAGGAGTTGCCCCAAAATGTAATATTATCAGCGTTAAGGTGTTGAATCATAAAGGAAATGGTAATGTATCAGATGTATTAGAAGGTCTTCAATGGGTAGTGGATAATAAAGATCGCTATAACATCCGTGTAGTAAATATATCAGTCGGCACCTCATCCACAGATAGTATGGATGAAGATTCTGCTCTGGTTAGAGGGGTAAATGCCGTCTGGGATGCTGGAATTATTGTGGTAGTGGCAGCTGGTAATAATGGACCAAAACCGAAAAGTATCTCAACTCCTGGAATCAGTCGTAAGGTTATCACAGTAGGTGCCTCAGATGACGACATTCCAGTGGAGTTAGCAGGTACTAGGGCGAAGGATTATTCCGGAAGAGGACCGACTTCAGCGTGTATAAAGAAGCCGGATGTTGTGGCACCTGGTTCCAATATAGTATCCTGTAATGCTACAAGGGAAAAAATTCATTTAATTTATTCGGAACTAGAAGAGATTATTCTATGTATACCATAAAAAGTGGTACTTCAATGGCTACGCCAATTGTTTCAGGAGCCATCGCTTTATTGCTTAGTATTTATCCTGAGATGACTACTCAGGAGGTAAAACTTCGTATAAAAAATAGTGCAGTAGATATGGGGCAGCCTTGGAGTAAGCAAGGTTGGGGATTGTTAAATGTCAAGGAATTATTAAGATAAAAAGTAACAAAATCCACTGTTATATATGACGAAAATAACAAAAATACTAAAAATCATAGTATATAGAATAGGATTATGATACAATGAAATTAACTAAATAAGTTTACATTTGAGAGGAATGGGGGCGTTGATATGTTTGATTTTAAGTTTGACTGGAAAGACGAACTTAATACGGGCATTGAAGCCGTTGACCAACAGCACCAGGAAATGTTTCGAATAGTACGGGATATTGAACAGCTTTTGATTATTCACTGCATTGGGGTTACTGCGAAACAGCTATATGCCATTATCCGTGAACTTAGGGAGTTCGTGTCTTACCACTTCTATGAAGAAGAAAAACTGATGAAAAAATATGGAGTATCTGATTTTGAAAGCCATGTAAAAGATCACAGAAGAATGGTGAAACTTATTGAAGGTATTGATATTCCGAAGCTAGGAAAACATCCATATGAGGAACTATCCAAGATTAAAGAGGGAATACAGGATAATATATTCGAGCATATGTTTAATATTGACATGAAAATGTGCAAGGAAATTAATGAACTAATGAAAAACATGAAGGCTGTATAGTTCATTGTGATGGGGAAATCATAATGTTAAAGGGTATAAATTAATAAGAATATAGTGAATATAATCCCTATGGGTAACCATAGGGATTTATTTATGTCCCAAATTGCGGAGTCTATAAAAATTCAAAAAGTAATATAAAAATGCATAAAAATACAAAAATCACTTGAATTTACAGATAATTTATGATATTATTTAATTTGTTCCAATAATACAAACAATGAAAAAGGATTATACCTATGAAATATAAAAAGTCTATTGCTCCACATATGAAATTTATTCTGCCTTCTACTGTAGGGGCTTTTTTATTTATGTGCCCAATTCGGTATAAGGGGGATTTTACCATTCCTATTGCCGTATTATCTACCTTTATGCAAAGTAAACTGCTTCCTGTTATGAAGCATCTACTGTTTTTCTCCATTATGGGCTCCTGTATACTTAGCCTATTTTGGCTTCTATTGAAAAAAATCCACCCAGAGCATAGCCTCTTAAAACGTGAATTCATAAAATCGTTAGCTGAAGTTAAGCCTGTATGGCTAGCAGCGAGAATTATTGCTGCAATCTTTGTATGTATCATATACTTCGAACGGACATCTATTATTAATACGATGGATACAGGAGGACTGGTTTTTTATGATTTGCTACCAATTCTTTTCGTGATTTTCTTTTTAGCAGGAGTTGCGTTACCCTTGCTTCTTAGTTATGGATTACTGGAGTTTACAGGAACTCTCCTCATTAAGGTTATGAGACCGGTGTTTGGACTACCAGGTCGGGCTGCCATAGATGCAATTACTTCCTGGCTAGGGGATGGTACCATAGGAGTGTTGCTTACTAGTAAGCAATATGAGGAAGGATTTTATACAGAGAAGGAAGCCTGCGTCATTGGAACGAGCTTTTCTCTTGTTTCCGTAACCTTTAGTCTAGTAGTCATTAATACTGTTGGAATTGGACATATGTTTGTCCCATTCTATCTTACTGTAACCATAGCCTGTATTATAGCGGCGATTATCATTCCAAAGCTACCACCGCTTTCTAGAAAGAAGAATCGCTTCATTACAGGTAAAGTACCTGCAGTGGATAAGCAAGAAGTGGTAGAAACCGGCTTTAAAAAAGCAACGGAGAACGCTTTAAAACGGGTGGCTCATATCAATATCTTTGAAAGCTTATGGAAGGACGGTATAAAAAACATACTGGAAATGTGGATTACGGTACTTCCAATCGTAATGACAATCGGAACCATTGCCCTTCTCATTGCCACTTACACATCTTTCTTTAGTATATTAGGTGCTCCATTTGTACCGTTAATGAAGCTACTTCAGATTCCGGAGGCAGTTGCCGCCTCTCGTACGCTTTTTGCAGGGTTTGCCGATATGCTATTACCATCCGTCATGGTGGCAGATACCGTTGCCAGCGATATGACACGGTTTGTAGTGGCAGTAGTATCTGTATCACAACTGATTTATCTATCAGAGGTAGGGGCTATGATTTTGGCTTCAAAGATTCCGCTAAAGCTTTGGGAATTATTTATCATCTTTCTAGAGCGAACGTTATTAGTATTACCGATTGCTGCTTTATTTGGGCACATGTTATTTTAGGCAGTTGGACAGTTTGGACCGTTACCTTTCAATATGATGTTTATTGACATAATTGACTAAATTTGCTAAGATAGACAATCAGAAGAAAGGAGCTGTCCAAATGCCAAAATTGAATGAAAATTACTTGAATTTGAAGGAAAGTTATCTATTTACAGAGATCGCTCATAGAGTGGACGCTTTCACCCAAGCAAATCCTGATAAAAAGGTGATACGTTTGGGAATAGGAGATGTCACAAGACCTTTAGGGGAAAAAGTCGTAGAAGCACTTCATGATGGAGTAGAGGCTATGTCTAGTGCGGAAACCTTTAAGGGGTATGGACCAGAGAAGGGATATGGTTTTGTAAGGGATGCAGTAGTTGCCTATTATGCAGAGCATGGTGTATCCATAGATGCAGAGGAAGTATTTATCTCTGATGGTGCTAAAAGTGATACTGGAAACATAACAGATTTATTTGATAAGGACAATGTGATCTTGATTCCAGACCCTGTATATCC
>JAEYRR010000294.1 GCA_023435505.1 Bacillota bacterium
TCCTTACAGTAGTTATATAAGAATAAACTATCTGCCCCATTATGCCCATAGAATTCTGCTTGGCTCAGCACACTTTCCTCAAGCTCATTTTCCGCATTTATAAAAGGAATCAGCTTCTTATAATCCATTGTTATTCTCCTAACTCTGTTGAAATATTTCAATTGCGTTTTTTAAATCAATCTTATGTTCGTATAATGCCTTACCTAAAATTACTCCTTTAGCGCCGATTTCCTCAAGCATCTCTAGATCCTTTAGGGATGCAGTTCCACCAGATACTATCACATCTAATCCGGTTGCATCAATCAGTTCCTTGGCAAAGACGATATTGGCTCCCTCAAGCATTCCATCTCGGTTAACATCCGTATAAACAACAGTTGTAATACCAATCTCCTTCATTACTTTAGCCAGAGAAACCGTATTATAGATACTTACCTTCTCCCAGGCATCTGTCATTACCATGTTATCCTTGGCATCGATTGAGATTACTAATCTCTCTGCCCCAAAGGTATTTACTGCTTCTTTAATAAAGGCCGGACTTTGGGCAGCTCTAGAGCCAATGACTACCTTTTTTGCCCCAAGTGCTAATGTGTGTTCTATATCTTTAATGGTACGAATACCACCACCAACCTGTACCGGTATATCTATACTATGTATAATATCTTCAATTACACTGTCATTTACGGAATGGCCAACTGCCGCCCCATCCAAATCAATAATATGTAGGAATTTTGCACCTCTGTCTTCCCATGCCTTGGCAACCTTCTCAGGAAAGCGGGAATATATAACCAGATTATCATAATGTCCCTTTTTCGTCCGGACACATTGTCCATTTTTTATGTCTATTACTGGATAGATAAGCATGATACTCCTCCCAATTATAAAGCACCTTTTGTAGACAATATACCACTGATGCGTTTATCTTCTGTAGTTGCTTCATCTAAAGCCTTTGCAAAAGCTTTAAATGCAGCCTCAATGATATGGTGATTATTACTTCCATTTAACATTTTAATATGTAGATTCATCCCTGCAGAATAGGAAATGGCATAGAAGAACTCTTTTACCATCTCGGTATCCATATCGCCTACCTTATCTACGGTTAATGGTAACTCATAGGATAAATATGGCCTTCCGGATAAATCAATGGCACATAAAACAAGGGCATCATCCATAGGAAGAATAAAAGAGCCATAGCGTTTAATGCCTTTTTTATCATGTAACGCCTCCCTAATGGCATTACCTAATACAATACCTGTATCTTCAATCGTATGATGACTATCTACCATAAGATCTCCCTTTACCTGACAATCCAAATTAAAGAATCCATGTCTGGCAAAGCTATTTAACATATGATCAAAAAAGCCGATTCCTGTAGATATATTGGTACTACCACTGCCATCTAACTCTAATGACAAACAAATATCCGTTTCGCTTGTCTTACGTTCAATTTTTGAGGTTCTGTTCATGTATTCACTTCCCATCTTTTTTTACTATTATATATAATAAATCGTCAAATATAAAGTTAATATTACAACTATTTTGTCTCCTCAAACCGTACTGCAATAGAATTAGCATGAGCTGTCAACTGTTCCGCATTGGCAAATGCAACAATATCCTTATAGATAGGTTCTAGGGCTTCCCTTGAATAACTGATGATACTGGACTTCTTGATAAAGTCATCTACGCTCAGTGGAGAGAAAAATTTGGCGGTTCCATTGGTAGGAAGCACATGATTCGGTCCTGCAAAATAATCTCCTAAAGGCTCTGAGCTATACGAACCAAGGAAGATGGCCCCGGCATTCTTAGTCTTTGTCATGGTATTAAAAGGATCCTTCGTGACAATCTCTAAATGCTCAGAAGCTATTTCATTGGTTACCTCAATTGCTTCCTCCATATCTTTTGCTAAAAGAATATAACCATAATTCTCTAAAGATTTTTCTAATATAGCCTTTCTGGACAATTTCTGCACAAAGTCCTCAACCTCTTTAGAAACTTTATCCGCTAAATCCTCACTGGTAGTCACTAAGATCGCACTGGCCATCTCATCATGCTCTGCCTGAGATAATAAATCTGCTGCAACAAATCTTGCATTTGCACTTTCGTCAGCCAACACAAGAATCTCACTTGGGCCAGCAATTGAATCAATGCTGACATGTCCATAAACCGCCTTTTTCGCAAGTGCCACATAGATATTACCTGGGCCAACGATTTTATCTACCTTAGGGATAGACTCTGTACCATAAGCCATGGCAGCAATCGCCTGGGCTCCACCAGCTTTGTATATTTTGTGTACCCCAGCTTCATTGGCGGCCACAAGAGTAGTTGGATACACCTTGCCATTCATATCCGGAGGGGTTGTCATAATAATCTCTTCCACACCAGCTACAACAGCAGGAACTACATTCATTAGTACACTGGAAGGGTAAACGGCTTTTCCTCCAGGCACATAGACACCTACTCTATTAAGAGGTGTCACCTTCTGCCCAAGGATACTGCCATCAGGCTTCGAATCAAACCAACTGAACTGCTTTTGCTTGCTGTGGAACTCTCTTATATTTACTAAAGCTTTACGAATAATTTCAACAAGTGCTGGTTCTACAAGAGTATATGCCTCTTTGATTTCTTCCTCTGTAACCAAAATGTTCTCTGAATTAATCTCTGCCTTATCAAATTTTTTAGTAAAGGAAAAGACTGCCTCATCTCTATGTAATCTTACTTCCTCTATAATAGCAGCTACTGCCTCTTCATATTCCGGATAGCTGTTTGGACTTCTTTTTAATAAATCCTCCAGAAGATTCTTTTTTGTTTCCTCAGTAATCTGTACGATTCTCATTTAGTCTCCTCCTTTATTTGTTGATTACTTCCTTCAAATCACGGATTATCTTTGTGATTCTCTCATGCTCCATCTTCATACTGACCTGATTAACCACTACTCTAGCAGACAATGGACAGATTTCCTCTAAAACTACCAAGCCATTTTCCTTTAAAGTTGAACCGGTTTCTACAATATCTACGATTACTTCACTTAAGCCGACAATAGGTGCCAACTCTATAGAGCCGTTTAATTTGATGATTTCTACGGTCTGGTGTTTCTTATTGTAGAAATAGTCCTTTGCTATATTCGGATACTTCGTAGCAACTCGAATCAACTCTCCATGCTGTAAAAGTTCTGCTGCTTTTAATGGCCCTGCCACACACATGTGACATTTCCCAAGGCCCAGATCCATAACCTCATACATCTTACGACCTTCCTCCAAAATAGTATCCTTTCCAACTACCCCGATATCAGCAGCCCCATATTCCACATAGGTTGGAACATCAGTAGCTTTTGCTAAGAAGAACTTTAGCTTAAGCTCCTCATTGACAAAGATCAACTTTCTTGATTTGGGATCCTTAATCTCTTCACAGGTAATTCCAATCTCTTCTAATATACCTAATGTCTTATTAGCCAATCGGCCTTTTGCTAATGCAAATGTGATATATTTCATAGTTCATCTCCCACTAAATTCAGTTCTGTTACTCCATCTTCACCTTCAATCGACAGTAGTCTGGCAATCATGTTCTTCTTTCCGTATGCTGCATATTCGTCCATTTGTCGTTTTGAGGACTTTCTGACTAGTTCTACCTTAGTACCAGCTTTACGAAGTTCTTTGCCAAGCTTAATCGCTGTTTTTCTGGCATTGATATCATATACAATCATGGTACTCAAACCAATATCCTTGTGTTGAACCATCTGTCTATTCAGTGCTAACATCAATTGATCGATGACAATGGCAAATCCAATGGCTGGTGCATCTTTCCCAAACTGACCAACCAAATTATCGTATCGGCCTCCGGTCACAATCACATCACCTGTACCATAGGTATAACCTCTGAAAATGATACCAGTATAATAGTTATATTTGCTTAACATACCTAGATCAAAACTAATATATTTATCTAAACCATAAATCTCTAGAATCTCATTTAATTGAAGTAGTCGTTCAATGGCCTTTAGGGATCTTTCATTATGTACATGTTCTTTAGCAAAGAGAAGGTTTTCATCTCCACCAAATAATTCAGGAATCTTTAAAATCAGTTCTTCTAAGGTCTTATCCAGATTCTTGCTATTAATCAGTTCTTCCACTCCAAAAAGATTCTTACTTTCAATGAGATTTTTAAGCTCCATGGATTCTTCTTCATTCATCCCAGCTTCTTCTAAAATTCCATTAAAAAAATCTGCATGACCAATTTCTAACTGAAACTCCTTTAACCCTGCTTTTTGCAGACATTCTATGGTAAGCGCAATCATCTCCGCATCTGCATCTACGCTTTTATCATTAATTAACTCAGCTCCAAGTTGGGTGACTTCCTTTAATTTTCCTTGGTACCTAGAAGCATTGATAAACGTATTTCCCATATAACAGAGACGGATAGGAAGCTCTTCCTCCTTAAAATACTTGGCAGCGCATCTAGCTATGGATGGTGTAAAATCGGGGCGAAGAACCAGCGTATTTCCTTCCTTATCAAAGAATTTGTACATCTCCTTCGAGGCGATAGTTCCTCGTTCCTTATTAAAGATATCAAAATATTCAAAGGTAGGTGTCTCAATATCCTGAAAATGATATAGTTCTAACATATCATGAATGTTCTGTTCTACGATATGCTTATTTCTGCATTCTGAATTATAAATGTCTCGGACACCCTCTGGAGTATGTAATAACCCATGGATACCAAACTTCTCAGATAAATTGTATTCACCTATACTCATAATTACCTCTTTCTTTAGCACTTTAAAGTGCTAATTCTCTACCATGCTACTAAAATGAATTTTTAAATATTATATCCAAGAGGGCCTGCCCTGTCAAGAAAAATTCCAAAGGAAAATGCGAGTAACCATGTAATTACTCGCATACTTGAC
The DNA here is from genome assembly GCA_023435505.1 of Bacillota bacterium. Classification (GTDB taxonomy): domain Bacteria; phylum Bacillota; class Clostridia; order Lachnospirales; family Lachnospiraceae; genus KM106-2. The sequence goes on from JAEYRR010000294.1 coordinate 4,898, forward strand.
CTTTTATAGTTGCCTAGATTTATTCGCACATGCCTTCATTGCTTCGATCACACAACTTCTAAGGCCTTTTTCTTCGAGTACACGTACTGCTTCAATGGTGGTTCCTCCAGGACTACAAACCATATCCTTTAAGACTCCTGGGTGGAGATTAGTTTCTAGCATAAGCTTTGCACTACCCATTACACTTTGAGCAGCAAATTCATATGCCTGAGCTCTTGGCATACCATCTGCTACTGCAGCATCTGCCATGGCTTCTATAAACATAAAGACATAGGCTGGAGAACTTCCACTGACTGCTACAACAACGTCCATTAGATTCTCACCTACCACCTGTACCTTACCAAAGCAACTGAGTAATTCTACAGTTTTATTAAGCTCATCATCGGTAACATTTTTATTTTTACAAGCTGCCGTCATACCCTCTCCTACTAAAGCAGGAGTGTTTGGCATGGTGCGAACCAGCTTAATCTCTTTACCAAACCTATTTTCATACCAGTCGATTGTCTTACCAGCCACAATACTAACTATCAGTTTGTCACTTGTAACGACCTCTTTGATTTCTTCAATTACGCTAGCCATATACTGTGGCTTTACTGCAAAAAAGATCACATCAGACTCACTCACTACTTCACAATTATGTAAAGTAGTGGAAACACCTAATTCCTTAGCCTTCTCTAATTGATCTTTAATAGCGTCAGAAACAATTATATCAGATGCTTTTACCTTACCATTTGCTAGTATCCCTTTTATGATAGCCGTAGCCATGTTTCCATAGCCGATAAATCCCAATCTCATAATAGTTCCTCCTTATATTTGGTACCCACTATTGTCCTTTAGTCTACCACCTTAACTCCGACTCGTCAAATCTAGACTTAATGGTTCTAAATAATGGACAAAGCCTCCATTGCCAGATTTGATTACATAGTTTTGATCTAATTCCTCATATAGAAAACTTTTTCTTCCACCAGCCTCTGCTCGGTCCCAAAACACCTTAAGCTCACGAAAAGGAAGATAATGAAAGGCATTATGCTTACTAAAGTAAATAAGCAAAAAAGCAACTCCCTTTTGCTTCTCAAACTCCTCCATAAAGGAAATCTGATGGGCATGTACGTTTTGTAACGGAAAGGTGCTAGTCGCACACTCCTTCGCATCAAAGCACA
>JAEYRR010000123.1 GCA_023435505.1 Bacillota bacterium
GTGCAAGCGTATCTGAATTATTGTGCCTATAAGTATCTGGTAAGGGATCGTGTCACAGAATACCAGCTATTTGACATCATGAGGAAGGAAATGGGAGTTGCCCAAAGTCGGACATGTCAACTGGCACTCCTTAAGTATTATTCCACCCAAGGGCAGTTAGATGAGGAAACCCTTAAATTTATAGATATCAGGCTGCATCAGTTTATCAAAGAGGGAGTGGTACTTCCATTCTTTAAGGATTATCGTGACAGACTTGAGATTCCGCACAATATTTATGACAAATATTATGTGCAGTACATTACTAATCCTAAGAATAAAGTAAAGATTAATTATTGCGTTTGGGATGAGACCAATAATGAAAGCAAGTATATAGAACAGGACATGATAAATGTATATGAAGGCATCTTTGTTATGGATTTCATTTTATTTGTTAATGAGACTCTTTCGTACTATATAGTAGAGGAAAATGCAGACGGGCAGAATATTACGGAGAGCATCAGGGTATCCATAGATCCGGGAATAGATAAGGCGGATAACCGATATGGACAGATTAATTTGATGTATCAAGCAAAAGAGATTAGGGATGAATTGACCTTAATAGAATTGATGCGACAATACGTTGTGAATGAACATGTTACTGGCACAATGTTTATACCATTATAAAGGAGGCATTCTGGATGTCTGAGGAGAAAAAGCTAGTAGTTGGTATGGACCTGGGCAATGATTATACTCAGCTTAGCTTATATAACTATAATAAATATGAAGTAGAAAGCTTTTTCTTAGATCCTGAGGAACAGGAGTATAAGATTCCTACTGTTTTAGCTGTTAGGGAAGACTCTAAGGAATGGCTACTAGGCATGGCTGCCCTACAATGCGGGTATGAGAGAAAAGGACATCTCTTAAAGAACTTTTTATCTTATTCCCAGCCAACGATAGAAATCTATGGTATACAGTTTACCCGGGTGCAAATATATGAACGATTTCTTCGTAAGGTTCTTGTGCTCTTGAAAAAAGAATATCCCAATGATGCAATACAGCAGTTGGTCATTACCCTGAAGAAACCGTCACCGGAGCTAATGAGGGAGCTTTATGCCGCCTTAGAAAACATTGGGCTTAAAAAAGACAGGGTTCACATTCAAAGTCACGAGCAAAGTTATCTTTATTTTGCTCTTAGTCAGAAGAAGGAATTGTGGATGAACGATGTGGCTCTGTTTGAATTTGACAGGGACGGACTAAGTTATTATCAGATTAGCATTGACCGTAGAAGCCGCCCTATGTTGGTGGGCTTGGAAAAGAAAGATTTTTCAGATAGTATAACCTATTCAATGATAAAAGAAAAACCAGAATCTTTATGCTATATGTTTGAGAATATTACCACCAGTGTCTTTCACAAGCAGATTATTTCAACTATCTACCTTACTGGTGAGGGATTTGAAGCTAATTGGGTAAAACCACTGTTACAGCAGCTTTGTGTAGGACACCGGCTCTTTATTGGTCAGAACCTGTACTGCTATGGCGCCTGCTATGCGGCGAAGGAAGAATGTCAGGGGGATCGATTAGGTGACTTTGCTTTTCTAAGTAGTGAGAGTTTGCCTTATTCTGTGTCGATGCAGTTATATACCGGTGGAGAGTTAAAAAATATCACTCTAGTTGAGACAGCAACCCCTTGGTATGAGGTGAAACAGAGATTCTCTGTCATCCTAGATGGTGAAACAGAGCTTACATTTGTACTTAAGGATGCATTGAAAAAGACTACTCAGACCAGAATACTTTCCCTAGAAGGGTTAGAATCGGAACTTAGGATGGAGAGAGGTACCAGGTTAGAAATACGCCTTACCTCTAATACAGAGAAGGAACTGATTGTCACCATAAAGGATCAGGGATTTGGCTCTTTACACCCATCCACAAACCGCATTTGGGAAAAGATCATAGCATGCTAAGGAGGCTCATATGGGAAAAATAATATTATGTACAGGAAAACAGGCCAGTGAACCTTACATGTTTATGCTATCTAATACCCCTGTATACAGTATCGAGGAAATGAGCTACTATCTGTATACTCATGTCTATGAGATTGAGGAGAATATCCTGGATGAGAACCTTATCTTATGGGTACAAAATGAACTTAACATGCAGGAGTTAGCAGAAAAACTGACCAAGTTAAAACAGAATCAGAATAATCTAAAAGATATCATAGTGACTATCCTATGTAGTAACGATTATTATACAGAAAAGGAAATTAAAGACCTGATTTTGGTCTTGAATCAGATTATGAATCTGCCACTTGTCAAACGTCGGAAAATGCGTGGGGATTATTTCTTAAAATATCAGATGTATAGTCATGCGGTAGCAGAGTATCAATCGATATTGAATGACAAAGACATTAAGCGGTTTTCAGCTGAGGAATACGGTAATATACTGCATAACATGGGAATTACCCATATCCATATCACATCCTTTAAAGAGGCAGCTTTATGTTTCAAAGAGGCGTATAACCTCAATCACAACCCGGCAACTCTTCATCAATATATGTTATCGTTATTCCTTGGAGAGGAATATGAGTTGTTTGAAGAGGAACAGATTAATTATGAACTGCCTGAGAATTATTATGAAGTCATAGGACAGGAAGTGGAGACGGAACGACAATTAGCAGTTAAAAATGCAGAGTACTCAAAGCTTAGTAATATAGCTGCTATCAAGAATGCAGGTAAAGTCAATGAATACTATGATTTAATTGAAAAAGTACTGGGAGATTGGAAAAGGATATATCGGAGGCAGATTGAGAACTGATTGCGATATAAAACAAATGGAGGCTATAAATGGGAATTTTTAACCGATTAAGAAGAAAACAGAAAATGTCCGATTCTTCCGTTACTCCACCAGAGGTAGAAAGACTTGTCAGAACACCTTTGGAGAAACAGAGTTATAACCAGGGGAGTGCAGAGGAAAGAAAATTCTTCGTGACGCAGAATTGCCAGCAGATTATAGAAACTACCAGGCAGTTAGAGGAATTCTCCAAGGAATATCAGGTGGTAACCGCCTATCTTTCCGATATACAGATCATTGATTCACTTCCGGAGGAAATAAGAAAAGGGATTGACGAATCAGCTAGGATGATAGTTACCTTAACTAGGGAAAGAACCAAATATCAGAATGAATCAGATAAATTGACATCAAAACAGCTTCGCTTACTGGAAACCTATGAAGATACAATTCCAGATGAGGTAAAAAAAATCAATCAGATGGAGATTTATCAGGCCGCTCTGAATGGAGATCTTGCTAAATTGGAGGGAGAAAAGAGTAGTCTGATTCACCATAGGGAAAACCTAATCAAGAGGAAGAGTAATTTAAAACATACAGGCCTATTTGCACTAATTCTTATTATTCTTCTTTTAGGAGTGATCGTTTACCTGATTACTGGGAATGACAAGTCCTATAAGATACCTCTTATTGCTACAGTCGTAATATCTGTTATATGTACAGTAGCCTTAGGTTTGGAGATTACCAACATCCGAGTGGGCATGGCGACTTATGATCGGAAAATTAATAAGTGTATTGGTCTTTTAAACCGGGTAAAGATTAAATATATCAACAACAAATGTGCATTGGATTACGTATATGAGAAATTCGGCATCAATAGTTCCTCACAACTCACCTATTATTGGGAGGAATATATGAAGCAGAAAGAAGAAGATAAAAAATATAAGAAGAATACGGAGCTGTTAAACT
>JAEYRR010000142.1 GCA_023435505.1 Bacillota bacterium
AAGGGTGTTTTTGTTGTTTTAGCTGGTGCTACCGGCTGTGGGAAATCTACCCTACTAAGATTGCTAAAGAAGGAGCTGGCTCCAAGGGGAGAGAGAACCGGGAGTATTTTATTTCACGCAAAAGAATTGGAAGACTATAAGGAAGGGGAGCTTACCTCAAAAGTTGGTTTTGTCATGCAGAGTCCAGAACATCAGTGTGTGACGGACAAGGTATGGCATGAGATTGCCTTTGGTTTGGAAAATATGGGCCTTGATCAACAGCAGATGCGGTTTCGTTGTGCTGAGATGGCCTCTTATTTTGGTATGGATGAGTGGTTAGATAGAGAGGTGCATACTCTTTCCGGGGGACAAAAGCAGCTGTTAAACTTGGCATCTGTCTTAGTCATGAGACCGGAAATCCTGATTTTAGACGAACCTACCTCGCAGCTTGATCCTATAGCAGCAGAGAATTTCATACAGACTGTAAAAAAACTGAATGAGGAGACCGGAATTACCATTCTTATGGCAGAACACAGGATGGAATCCGTTCTGCCTATTGCCGACAAGGTATTATTAATGGATAAGGGAAGGATTGTTTATGAGGACAGACCTGAGCGTATGACCTCTAGAATATCATGCTTTGACACCTTTAAATCGGCTCTTCCTTGCAGTATGCGTCTATATATGGAATTTGAAACAGCAGATTATAAGACTGTGTGCCCTCTTACAGTGGCTCAGGGACAGAAGTATCTGGCTGAACATTTTCATAAGGAAACCTCTATAAAACAGCAGACTAGCAAATGTTTAGTAAAGAAAATGAAGAGGGATGAGAGAAGGTTAAGTCTGGAGCTAAAGTCTCTCTGGTTTAGATATAACAAAAAGGGAGTGGATGTTCTTAAAGATACCAATATCCAGTTATATGAAGGAGAAATCCTCTGCCTTTTAGGTGCTAATGGTTCCGGTAAATCTACCGCCTTAAAATGTGCAGCCGGAATCTTAAAGCCGTATGCTGGTAAAGTCAAAGGTAAGGACATGAAAATTGCCTACCTTCCTCAGGATGTTGAAACAGTATTTGTAACGGATTTGGTAGAAGAGGACCTGAAACTGGTGGGCTATAATAAGGATAATGGAGAGTTTCCTTTTGATTTATCTCCATTTTATAAGAAACATCCCTACGATTTAAGTGGAGGGGAAAAACAAATAGTGGCGATTGCAAAAGTTCTGCAAAGGGAGCAGATGTTCTGTTACTAGATGAACCGGCTAAAGGGCTGGATGCTGGTGCCAAGAACTTATTGCTGGAACTGTTGTTATCCTTAAAACTTCAAGGAAAATCGATTTTATTAGTTACCCATGATGTTGAGTTTGCTGCTTTATGCGGTGACCGATGTGCTCTCTTCTACCGAGGAGAAGTAGTATCCTCAGGAAGTGAGCGTAACTTTTTCGCTGGAAATGCTTTTTACACCACACAAGCGTCCAGAATCTCTAGAGGTTTTTATGATAATATAGTGACAACAGAGCAGCTACTTGAGAAATGCAGGAAAGAGGGAGGCGGTCAGTATGAGAAGATTTAGAGTATGGCTTCCTCTTGTAGTAATGCCAGGGTTACTCTTCCTTAGCTCCACCGTTTTTAACGAAAGATATTATGCTGCATGCTCCCTAATTTTTGCTATACTATCCTGTGTCTTTTTGATGAGGAGTTTTGAAAAGCATACCACGAATATTCGAAAGACGGTATTAATTGCAGTTATGACAACACTTTCTGTCCTCAGTCGCTTTCTTTTTGCCCTGGTACCGGGGTTTAAGCCGATGACTGCCATCATAGTTCTTACTGCGTTATATCTGGGTCCAGAAGCAGGCTTCTTTTGTGGGGCATTTACTGCGCTTATCTCCAATATATATTTTGGTCAGGGTCCATGGACACCATTTCAGATGCTTTCCTTTGGAGTGATAGGTCTGTTTGCCGGAGTATGGGGAAAAGCGTTGAGAAAGAACAGGATTCTGTTAGCAATATCTGGAGTAGTTGCAGGGGTTATGTATTCATTTATTATGGATATATGGACAGTTCTCTGGTACAATTCAGGTTTCCAAGTGGATCTTTTCTTAGCTGCTTTGGTAACAGCGATTCCCTTTACTCTTTGTTATGCCATCTCCAATGTAATCTTTCTGTTAGCTCTATATAAACCGTTTGCAAGGAAGATGGAACGTATCGTTTACAAAATTGGAATATGATAGAAAGACTGCTTAGGGGCAGTCTTTTTATTTACTATGAGTAAATTTACTTAATAAAACTATGAGATAGGATGTGAATATTGACATTAGTGGTTTAACGTGTTAAAATCTTAAACTAACAAAGAAGAGGAGGAAAATTATATGAAAAATGGAAAAGTAAAGAAATTAGCAGCCTTGTTAATGAGTACTGTACTAGTACTTTCTCTGACAGCTTGTGCAGGCAAATCGGGTGGAAGTGATACATATACAATTGGTATTTGCCAGTTAGTTCAGCATGAAGCTTTAGATGCTGCAACGAAGGGTTTTAAAGATGCATTAACAGAAAAATTAGGTGATAAGGTGAAATTTGATGAGCAGAATGCTCAGGGAGATTCCGCTAACTGTGCTCCTATTATTAACGGCTTTGTCTCATCTAAAGTAGACTTAATCCTAGCTAATGCCACAGCACCTTTACAGGCGGCAGCAGCAGGAACAACTTCCATTCCAGTTCTAGGAACTTCTGTAACAGACTATGCAACGGCACTTGATATAAGTGATTGGAAGGGCACTACAGGAACTAATATATCCGGTACCTCAGACTTGGCACCTCTTAAGGAACAGGCAGCTTTATTGAACGAAATGTTCCCAGAAGCTAAGAAGGTAGGTATGCTGTACTGTTCAGCAGAAGCTAACTCTCAGTATCAGGTAGACGAGATGACCAAATATCTTAAGGAGTATGGTTATGAAGTAAGTAACTATTCCTTTGTGGATTCTAATGATCTAGCAACAGTTGTCAATAAAGCAGTGAAAGATGTTGAAGTAATTTATGTCCCAACGGATAACACAGCTGCGTCTAATACAGAAATTATCAACAACATTTGCAAGCCTGCAGGCATTCCTGTTATAGCAGGAGAGGAAGGCATCTGTAAGGGTTGTGGAGTTGCTACTCTTTCTATCAGCTACTATGATTTAGGATACACCACAGGACAGATGGCTTATGATGTACTAGTAAATGGAAAAGATGTTTCTAAGATGGAAGTGCAATTTGCACCTAAAGTAACTAAAAAATATAACAAAGAGAATTGCGAAGCTTTAAATATTAAAGTACCAACTGGATATGAGGCAATCGCAGAGTAACTAAAGAGATACTGGAGGATATATTATGGATGTAGGAGCTTTTTTTAGCGCAGTACCGGGGGCAGTTGCCCAGGGACTCATCTGGGGCATCATGGCGATAGGGGTTTATATAACTTTTAAAATACTGGATGTTGCAGATCTTACTGTAGATGGTACGATGTGTACCGGTGGAGCAGTATGTATCATAATGATGAGGAGTGGTTTTAGTATCTGGGTAAGCCTGTTGGTTGCCTTTATTGCAGGTATGTTAGCGGGTTTAATCACCGGGGTGTTACACACGTTTATGGGAATTCCTCCTATTTTAGCCGGAATCTTAACTCAGTTTGGTTTGTATACCATTAATTTGAAGATTATGGGTAAGGCGAATCAAACGATTAGTGCCAATAAATATGATCTATTAGTATCATTGCGTGATATTAACAGAACAATCATTGTAGCAGGTATCTTTGTTATTGTGTTGATTGCAGTTCTATACTGGTTTTTTGGGACTGAAAGAGGATGCTCGATTCGTGCAACTGGAGGTAACCCTAATATGAGCCGTGCTCAGGGCATTAACACAAAGACAAATATCATGCTGGGGCTTATGCTATCCAATGGTATCGTAGCATTGGCAAGTGCTCTTTATGCTCAGTATCAGGGCTTTGCTGATGTGAATGCGGGCAGGGGTGCAATTGTAATAGGTCTGGCGGCAGTGGTAATAGGTAATGTGTGCTTTGAAAAGATTTTTCATAATTTTGCGTTAAAGCTTCTATCTGTGGCCTTTGGTGGCATCATCTATTTCGTAGTTCTTCAGTTTGTTATGTGGTTAGGGTTTGATAGTGAATGGATGAAGCTGTTATCTGCAATCATTGTTGCTATCTTCTTAGCTGTTCCATACTGGAAGAAAAAGTACTTTACAAAACCAGTGAAAAAGGAGGTAGTATAATATGCTTCGTATACATAACATATATAAAACCTTTAATCCTGGCACCGTTAATGAAAAAATCGCTTTAAATGGGCTTTCCCTTCAGTTAAATGAAGGAGATTTCGTCACTGTAATCGGTGGCAACGGCGCAGGTAAATCAACTCTACTTAATGCGGTTGCTGGAACCTGGCTAGTGGATCAAGGTGAGATATTAATCGATGATATAGATGTGACCAAAATGCCAGAACATAAGAGAGCTACTGTTCTAGGTCGTGTATTCCAGGATCCTATGATGGGGACAGTTGCTTCGATGCAGATTGACGAGAACTTGGCTCTGGCCTATAGAAGAGGGAACTTCAGGGGGCTCCGTATGGGGATTAATGCAAGTGAACGAAAGAAATATGTAGAGCTCCTCACCCAGTTAGACCTAGGTCTTGAGCAAAGGCTTTCCTCTAAGGTGGGATTGTTATCCGGTGGGCAGCGTCAGGCTCTGACTTTGCTGATGGCAACCATGAAGAAACCAAAATTATTGCTTTTAGATGAGCATACGGCAGCCTTAGACCCTAAGACAGCCCAGAAGGTATTGGCAACTACCAATAAGATTGTAACAGAGAATAATCTTACAACGCTTATGATTACTCATAATATGAAGGACGCTATTAAGAATGGTAATCGCCTCATTATGATGAATGAAGGAAAAATTATTCTTGATATTTCTGGAGAGGAAAAGAAGAAATTAACTGTAGCGGATCTTCTTCAGAGATTTGCAGAGTTAAGTGAAGATGGGGTTGTAAGTGACAAAGCATTACTAGGTTAGATAATTGGTTTTCTTTCAAAGTAAATATTAGTATTATTTGATATAAGTGGATTATTATGTTATAATTGTTCCAGAAATCAGTATCGACCAAGATGATTTTCGCATATGTCACATAATATGGAGGTAAGACATGAAACTATCTAATATTGAGAATCCAGCTGAATTTATGAAAGTAATTGATAGCTGTGAGGGAAAAGTTGAATTAATTACAAATGAAGGCGATCGCCTGAATCTAAAATCCAAACTTTGTCAGTATGTGTCTTTAGCAACTATATTTACTGCTACGGCAAAGATTCCAGAGATTGAGATTGTAGCGTATGAGCCAGAAGATACGAAGAAAATTCTAGAGTATCTTATTAGAGCATAAAAATAGGATTGTTACATAAAGGTGTTCTGTGATTAATCATAGAACACCTTTTCTTTACTTGTATAAGTGATATCATTTTATTCTTTAAAATAGGTATCCAGCCACCCTTTTACAATGCCGGTGAAGATCTCAGGTTGTTCGATTTGAACATTATGACCGCCTCCTGCAATGGCAATATAGGTACCATTACTATATTGCTTCGTCAATTCAAACTGGTCTACAAAGCCTACTTCTGTATCCTGCTTACCGGTTATGCACAATGTAGGTCCTTTATACGGCTGATCTAAAGAGTCTACATCATACTGAAATGCTCCCTCCTGTACTTCATTTATAAAGTGGGAGTTCTGTAGCTTGATGCCACATAAGATTTGGTCTCTGTAACGCTCCCAGACCTCTTTTGTGAGAACAACGTTCATATAGGTAAAACTGTCTAGGTCTTCTTTACTTAAAGTGGAAAGAAAAGCATCATCTTGTTTTATCACTTTAAGAGGAACAACTGTGCCAGTCCGGAAGCCAGGGTAGACAGCCGGGCAAAGAAGCAAAAGACCTTTCACCATATTCATCCGTTCTTTTATCATACCTCTGGAAAGATGTCCACCATAGGATTCTCCAATCAGTATAAAGGATTGGTTTGGAATAATATCATCTAACAGGGCAAAAATAATTCTCAGTATATCATGGGAATCTTTGATATCCGGTCCTGGGACAGATTTCCCTCTACCTGGAAGATCTATGTAGATGCGCTTAAAGTTGCCGCTGGTCTGTTCAAATACAGGTTCTAAGCAACCGGACATAAATTGGTGATCCACACCCCATCCATGAAGGATGACAGTAGGGTGACCTTCTCCAATCATATTATAATATAGCGTTGTACCTTGAATTTGCTTATAAGACATAATACTCCTTTCCTCCTTATCAAAACCAGAATAAGAACGTGTGTTCGATACCTAAATTGTAGTCTAGTAAACTTGTAAAGTCAACATGTTTTATCTTTTTATTATCGACGTAAAATGATAAAATAGTATTCGTATGAAAGAGTGTTAAGAAAAGAGGGGTTATATGGAGCAACGATTAAAAAAATATTTGCAATACATAGAGAAGAGAATAAGTGAGATTAAGAATCCAGAAGGGGATACTTATACCTATACTTTTTTAGAAAAGGAGAAGGCGGAACTTCTTACTCAGATTGCATTCTTTCAGCATGAACGACTCATTCATCTGATTGTGACAGCGTTATTTGCCTTAATGACAATTATGACTTTTGTGGCAGTAATGCTTTCCTTTTCAATAGAAGCACTTGTACTCCTAGCATTGTTCTTCGTGCTTTTGATACCATATATCAGACATTATTATATCTTAGAGAATGGAACCCAGAAGCTCTATGGCTATTACGACCAATTAAAAGACTTGAAAAAAGATGAGAAAAAAGTAGTAGCGTTTACCTTTGATGACGGACCTATAGAAGCTTCGGAGGAGTCTAGTGCCATGAGTATCTTACATACCCTAAAGACTTATGGGCAGCATGCAACCTTCTTTTATGTAGGACAGAATATTAATGAGAGTAACCGGCAAGAAATAGAATTTGCCAGATCCATCGGTTGTGAGGTCGGAAATCATGGCTATTCTCACTGTCATTTAAATGAAATCAGTGAAGAAGCGATTAAAGAGGAGATTGATAAGACGGATAAGTTATTATCTGAGATAATCGGCGAGTCTATAAGGCTCACCCGAGTGACTTATCTGGCCTATAACGAAAAGGTATTAAAGGCCATTCATACTCCTGTGATTTCCTGTAGTGTTGATTCCAAGGACTGGGATCAGGCCAGTGTAGAAGAGATCATCAATACCGTGTTATCTGCAGATGAAAAAGGAGAGTTAAGTGGTGCCATAGTCCTTATGCATGAACCATATTATACAACAGCCAGCGCTGTACAGTATCTGGTTCCTGCCTTAATAAGGAAGGGGTATCAGATTGTATCTGTATCAGAACTGGCTGCGTATAAAAAGGTCAATTTAAAAGCACATCATATGTATACAAAGCTGTAAATATAAGCTTATAGGAGACGATTGCGGTATTCTGTTGGAGTTAGTCCCATTTTTCTGTGAAATAACTCAGTATAATAACTAGACCCGTTGAAACCACATTCAAATGCAATTTCTGTAATGGCTTTGTTGGTATAGGTTAGGCTTTCAATGCTTTTTTCAATTCGATAATTGGCAAGGTATATAATTGGGGTTGTATGTAATAGAGATTGAAATATTTCACAGCAGGTACTTCTACAGACATTCCCGGCATTTGCAATATGATTTAAGGAAATCTTGTTTTGGTAATTAGCCTGTATATAGCCTATCATCTGATGAAGGGCAGCTGCCCTGCGATTCAGAGAAACATCCATTACAGTGGCATTATTCCTATTTTTATAGAGTGTCCTTAACATCAAATGGGCAATACCCATAACCTTGAGTTCAAAGCCCTCTTCCTCATTCACAAATTCCTTACGAATGTCATTCATATAATTAAGGATGGCTCCCTGCCAGGAAATTGCCTGTGTTAATAAAATCATACAGTGTTCAGTATCCTTGCAGATCGGTTCTAGGTAGGTGGAATGGATTCGTGCAGCAGGACTGAACATATCAGGTGGGATGAGAATGCACATATACCGTCCATCTTGTCCATCTATAGAGAATACACTATGTAGCTGTCTAGAGTTTATAAACATTCCCTGCCCAGGAATCAGTTTATATTCCTTCCCATTGACAGCATAACCAATGTCATTTTCAACGGCCATGACAAATTCAAAATCATTATGCCAATGGCTGGCAGATGCCATATTAGGATATGCAGACAGACGACCTATTGCTGCCATGATTGGAAAGTCAGGAAAATTATAGTGAATGTTTTCCGATTGATCCTTGTTAAGATTTAACTCAGCCATATATTTCTCCTTATAAAATATACAATTGTTATAGTGAAAAACGAATATTATTGTAGTTATCGGATTGAGAACATAATATTATTATAATATAATATTTTATATTATGCATTACTAATTTTACTTAGGTAGACTGGATACTACATGGAGTTGACAAAAAGGAGAATGAATATGAGAATTGAGCATGTTTGCATCAATGCAATTGATATTGAGAAGATGAAAGAGTTTTATATAAAGTATTTTGGGTTCACCTCGAATGAGAAATATACCAATACAAAGACAGGATGGTGTAATTATTTCCTCTCACATTCCAAAATGGATGCTAGATTAGAACTATTATCCCATGAAGATATGGGAAGAGACGAAAAGAATCGCACTAGAGGAGGCCTTGTACATATTGCCTTTAGCCTTGGTTCAAAAGAAGCAGTGGATGAGACAACAGTAAGGCTACAGTCGGATGGATATAAAGTCATAAGCGGTCCTCGAACAACCGGAGATGGATATTACGAATCTGCCATCTTAGATCCTGAAGAAAATATACTAGAATTAACCGTATAAGTGAAAATATGGAGAATTGAACATAAAGTTCTGCCGTGGTACAATAAAAAAAGTATATAGGAACCGGGGGTATCAATATGACCTTGCAACAAATAAAATGTGCTGTGACCATAGCAGATTGTAATTCTATGAATAAAGCGGCTCAACAGCTTTATGTATCTCAGCCAAGTCTGTCGGGTACCATTAAGGATTTAGAAGAAGAGATAGGCATTACGATATTTATGCGCTCTAACCGAGGAATTACTGTGACACCTGAGGGCAACGAATTTCTGGGTTACGCTAGACAGATTATGGACCAATACAAGCTCTTAGACCAGCGTTATATTGAAAAGAAATCAGTAAAAAAGAAGTTTTCCGTATCTATGCAGCATTATACTTTTGCAGTAAAAGCCTTTGTGGAACTGGTGAAACAGTTCGGTATGGATGAATATGAATTTGCCGTCTACGAGACAAAGACTTATGAAGTATTAGAAAATGTGAAGAACTGTAAGAGTGAGATTGGAGTTATATACATCAACAGCTTTAACCAGAAGATTCTTAATAAACTGTTTCATGATATGAATCTGGAATTTACTCCATTATTTGAATGTAATACTTATGTCTATCTCTGGAAGGGGAATCCACTTGCTGAAAAAGGCTCTTTAACTATGGAGGATTTGGAGGAGTATCCATGTTTGACCTTTGATCAGGGTGAGAACAATTCATTTTACCTAGCGGAGGAGGTACTCAGTACCTATGATTATAAGCGAAGCATCAAGGCTAGTGATCGTGCTACTTTCCTAAACCTTATGGTTGGATTAGGCGGCTATACGCTCTGCTCAGGAATCATCTGTGAGGAGTTAAATGGTAGCGAATATGTAGCTATCCCGTTAGAGGTAGAAGAAAGCATGAGTATCGGCTATGTGAAACGAAAAAATACTGCATTAAGTCAGATGGGACTTCTTTATCATGCTGAGCTTCTAAAGTACAAGGATAAAGTGCTGTAAAGATGATGGAAGTTTTATCCTCCTCTGTTAACGATAATTTTACAGAGGAGGACATTTTAATTACCTCTATGTAGAGAGGTGTATATGCTTATTGATATGATGACTTATTATGTAACTGAAAAGAGGGGACATTATTTTGTTTGAACAAAAAGAGGAAAAGAAAGAGTTTTATCATAATCTACGAAAATTAGTCGTACCAATTGCCTGTCAAAATATATTATATGCTGCTGTAAGTGCTGCAGATGCAGTGATGCTAGGGTTTGTGAATCAAACCTCCTTTTCAGCAGTTTCTCTTGCAACCCAAGTATCCTTTGTTCTAAGTCTGTTTCAGATTGCCTTAATGGGGGGAACTACCATTTTGGTTGCTCAATATTGGGGGAAAGGCGATATAAAGTCTGTAGAAAAAGTATTAGCGATTGCCATGAGGTATTCTATCTTAATCAGCTTAGTATTTACAACGGCTGGCTTTCTCTGCCCACAACTTATTATGAGGGTTTTTACCTCTGATCCGGCTTTAATTGAAGTAGGAGCAAAATACATAAAAGTAGCAGCAATCTCATATCTGTTAATGGGAGTAGCTCAAATCTATCTGTGTATTATGAAAACCTGCGACCGCGCTGTAATGAGTACTATCATTTCTGGAATGGCCGTAGTACTCAATGTCATACTTAATGCAATATTTATATTTGGCTTACTGGGATTCCCTGCAATGGGAGCTGCAGGTGCTGCATTGGCTACCGTTATTTCATATGGAGTGGGATTACTTTGTATTGTAATTATCTTAATACGTAAAACCTGTGTCGCATTACGGTTTCGTTATATCATTAGTCGAACTGGTTCTATCCATAAGGATTTTATAAAGTATTCATTACCTGTGTTAGGCAATCAGCTAGCATGGGGAGGTGGTATCACTATGTATTCAGTCATTATGGGACATCTGGGCAATGATGCTACAGCAGCAAATTCAGTGGCGACTATCGGAAGAAATATGTGTGCCAGTTTATGCTGGGGTATTGGTACCGGTAGTGGAATTCTAGTTGGCAACAAACTGGGCCGTAATGATCTGGAGGGAGCGAAAAAGTACGGCAGTTCTCTTTGTAGAATTGCCTTATTGACAGGAGTTATCTCAGGCCTTATTCTATTAGCATTAACTCCTGTAATCACTAGTGTTGTAAATCTTAGTGACGTGGCCAATGGATATCTAAAATGGATGCTAATTATCAATTCCTATTATATTATTGGAAATTCCATTAATTCTACGGTGATATCAGGTATCTTTTACGCAGGAGGAGATTCACGATTTGGTATGTATTGTGATTTTATAAATATGTGGTTTATTATACTACCTTGTGGATTTTTAGCCGCCTTTGTATTTGATCTGCCGGTGCTTGCAGTTTCATTCATTCTCAGTATGGATGAATTTACAAAGCTTCCAATTGTATACCGGCATTATATTAAATATAAATGGATTAAAAATATAACAAGGGAGAATACCGCAGTCTGACAATAAGGGGAGATCATCTATGGAAACTATTATTTCTGAAATGTTACCTTTTTACAACAAACTACCGGATTTTTGGAAAAAGCGGTTACTGACAGGGGCACAGATGAGTCATTTTAAAAAGGGCACATTATTACATGCAGGTGAAGAACAGTGTTCCGGTCTATTTGTAATTGTATCCGGTCGTGTAAAGGCCTATATGGTTACGGAGGCGGGAAAGGAAATAACCTTGTTTCGCTTAATGGATAGAGATGTTTGCATTTTTTCTGCTTCCTGCTTAATGAAGAACATTACATTTGATGTGCATATTTTGGCTGAAACAGAGGTAGAAGCGATTAGAATTCCAGCTAAATTATACGATCAGATGGAAAAGGAGGAAGTGGCAGTTGCTAACTTTACCAATGATCTTATAAGCTCTCGAATGTCTGATATTATGTGGGTATTGGAACAGATTGTCTTTATGAGTTTTGACAAGCGACTGGCTTTATTTTTAGAGGAACAGTTTCAACTGGAGGATTCTGATCAGTTGAATATGACGCAAGAACAGATTGCTGCTAATCTCGGAAGTGCTAGGGAAGTGGTTTCAAGAATGCTGAAGTATTTTGCAAAAGAGGGGATTGTTGAGGTTGTCAGGGGAGGAGTTCGACTCTTATCTAGGGAAAAACTAATTCAAATAACAGAAAAAGAATAAGTTCGTAACAGGGCTAAAGAAGAGACTAAGCATCTTTTCTTTAGCCCTGTTCTCTTGTGTGACTAAGTTACAGAACGAAATAATTGTTCTGCATATAATACAACTAAAGATAGAAAAACAAGGGAGTGAAGATACATGGGTAAGAAGACAGTAATTATCGGTGGGGTTGCAGGTGGAGCTTCTGCAGCTGCAAGGCTTAGAAGAAGAGATGAAGCAATGGAAATCATTCTTTTGGAGAGGGGAGAATATATTTCTTACGCTAATTGTGGTCTGCCATATTATATAGGTGATGTAATAAATGAAAGAGAAAATCTGTTATTACAGACGCCTGAAGCAATGAGAGACAAATTTAATATAGATGTAAGGATTCAAAATGAAGCCGTTAGAATTGTTCCTGAAGAGAAAGTCGTATATATCTATGATCATAGTAAGAAGGAAGAATATAGTGAATCCTATGATACTCTTATCATAGCTACCGGTTCAAGTCCTGCAAAGCCTGATATACCAGGAATTGAGGGAAAGAATATCTATACTCTTTGGACTGTTCCGGATACAGATCAATTAAAGGCAGCCATAGCACATAATAAAAAAATGCGTGCAGCAATTATTGGCGGGGGCTTTATTGGTTTAGAGATGGCGGAGAATCTTCATAGCGCAGGTCTTGCAGTTTCTCTGATAGAGATGCAGGATCAGGTAATGCCTCCTTTGGATTTTGAGATGGCACAACTTTTACATGAGAACATGGAGACTAATCAGGTTGAACTGATTTTAAAGGATAAGGTAGTAGAGTTTGAGGAAGCAGATGACAAGGTAAGGATTCATTTGTCTAGCAAAAATATAGTTGAGGCTGATCTTGTGGTTCTGGCTATAGGAGTTATGCCTAACAG
>JAEYRR010000293.1 GCA_023435505.1 Bacillota bacterium
TCGCTACAATAATCTGGGTAATCGTATATGGGGTTTTCGGCTTAAGCTTTAACAGAGCCTTTTTCTGTGTTGCAGTAATTGCCAAACAATCTGTTTTTACAGTTACCGTATAAATCTTGAGAATTCCCCTATAGCTCACACTAATCTTTGCAGTACCATTCTTCTTCGCAACGAGTTTTCCTTTACCAGCTACTGTCACAACTGATGGATTGGAGCTTTTAAAAGTCACATCTGAACGAGAGGTTTTTACAGTAGATATTACACCAGTATCCCCATCTCTGAATTGAATTGCTGGTACGGTATATGAGGTCCCTTTCTTCATCTTCCCCATCTTAGTCACGTATACGGAAGAGATTCCTATACTGTCCTGCCTATTATATTCTTTCTTAACCTCTGTTGGCGATAATGCTCTCTTATAAATCTTTAATTCATCAATAGCCCCATTGAAAAAGCTTTCATTGTCATATCCAATCAGCAGATTCCCTGAAGCATTCAGAAGGTTTGTATTATCCTTCACATCACTTTGATTAAATAGAACCCCATTTAAATAACTCTTAATTAATCCATCTTTTACTGTATAGGTTACATGAAACCATTGATTCAGTCCAATATGAATGTTTTTATCGTTATAACTGGAAGAAAGAGACATAGAATCATAACTCCAATTATTTGGAACATATACTCCCGTCCAAAATTCGGAATCCACATAATCTGTTCCCCAATGTTGTACCGTTAGTTCATAAGCAATACTACTGGCATTCTCAGCACCCTTGGCAGGGTTCATACGGCATATAACTGGGACCGTCCCCGTTTTACTTAATTTCGCCCAGAATGAGAAGGTAGCTTCTGTATCAAAATTCAGACTATCGCTGGCTGGAACCTCAAGATAACTACCATTTGTTATATAAACAGCATTACCATTCTTTCCATAGGTGAAGCTTGTGGTACCTGCAGACTTGATAGCAGTAGCATTATTACCGTACCCTGACCTGTCTGAATATACGTTATCAAAAGAATAGTAAGCTACCATTGCAGCTGCCGGCTCCACAAATTGTTTATTAGAAGCGACCCCTTGCTTATAAAGTGTATCTACGTCATTATAAGACAAAGGACGGCTATAGATTCTCAGATCATCCATTTTACCTTTGAAGTATTTATTGTATTCCTCATTAACACCTATAAGTAATGACTGTGGGTTATATGTATTAACACCCTCTGTATAATTGCTCTGGCTTAGAAGATTATTATCTTTAAAAATTTTTAAGATGTTGCCGTCATAGGTCACAGTAAGCAGAAACCACTCTCGACCTTCTACAGTGTTTCCTGTATAGTCAATACTCCCTTCCTGACTATAATCATTTTCACTATCCCAATAATCATTATCTAACTGAACATTAATCTCACTTCCATTATATAAGGATACCTTATATGGCCGAGAATAATAGTAATCGCCATACCACCCATTCTCCAGACCTTTCTGCAAATATGTATACTCTCCTCCTTCGGGATCCTCATTGTAAGCCCAGAAAGATATAGTAAAGTTATTGCCTAGATTCAATAGTTTATTGTGTGCAACTGTAAGATAGTTACTTTTACCATTAAATACTGCTGATTTTCCATATATCCCTTGCTGGTATGTAATAGCTGTAGCACCGTTGGTAGCATTCATCCTACTCACGGAATCATTCAGTGTGTCATCAAATGTCCATCTGGCAATAAGCCCTGAGGTTGTATCCCCTGCTGCCAATACTTGCTGTTTGGAAACTTCCATACCAACAAGTAAGGATGCTACCATGATTAAAACCATCAAAAATGATACTATCCTTCTCTTCATTAATTATAATCCTCCTTATTCTCATTTACTTCCATAGCATTGTACCTTATGTTATACTGCTATTATTGTAAATAATTAGGTTTTTGTATATTACCCCAAGGAGTATATTTGTTAAAATCTTTATTTTTTATCCCAAATTCAGTATAAACAAGTATGGTGTTAGGTAAATGTAACCTTTACATCACAAAAGCCGCATAATTAAATATACTAAAAAACGCTGTAAGCACTATGCTTACAGCGTTTATTTTACTATCTACAAACTATATTTACGATTCTACCAGGAACGTAGATTTCCTTTATGATGTTTGGAGTCAGTTTATCCGCAACAGATTCTTTTGCTTTTACTATAACATCCTCCTTAGCATCATCCTTACCAATCAAAATGGTTCCCTTGGTCTTACCATTAATCTGTACTGCAATCTCAATAGTAGACTCTATTGTCTTGGCTTCCTCATATTCTGGCCAAGAGGTTTCATAAACTCTTCCATCAAAACCAAGTTTATTCCACATTTCTTCAGTCATATGAGGAGCTACAGGATTTAACAGAACAATTAGAGTCTTTAACTCTCCCTTTGTAACAGAACCTTTTTTATAGAAGTCGTTTATTAGGGCCATCATAGCAGCAATTGCAGTGTTATACTTCAGATTTTCAAAATCAGCACTTACTTTTTTAATGGTCTGGTGCATCTTCGTCTCCAGATCCTTTGAATAGTCTTCCTCATTAGTAACGATTTCCTGCAGTTTCCATACTCTCTCCAAGAAACGACGACAGCCTTTAACACCATCTTCAGACCAAGAGGCACTCAGATCAAAGGCTCCGATGAACATCTCATAGGTACGTAAGGTATCTGCACCATAATCTCTTACAATATCATCAGGGTTTACAACATTTCCACGGGACTTAGACATCTTTTCACCGTTTTCTCCAAGG
>JAEYRR010000331.1 GCA_023435505.1 Bacillota bacterium
GCCCAATATTTACAACAGTACATAGAAACTAACTACATAGCAGCAGTGGAGATTATGGAACCGGGAAAGAAAGAAGATGTACCGGTGATATTTAAGAATAATGGGTTTGCAAGCCCATTAGAGGGAGTTACAGCCGGTTTCTCACCACCGGGAAAAGGGGAGATGGATCCTACCTTTATCATGTCTTTGTTCTACTACATGTTATTTGGTATCATGTTTTCGGATGCCGGATATGGCTTGATTCTAGCCCTCGTGTGTGGAATTGTTCTTCTAAAGTATAAGAATATGGAAGAAGGCATGCATAAATTGGTCAAGATGTTTCTATTCTGTGGTATAGCAACAGCCTTCTGGGGCTTTGTATTTGGCAGTTTCTTTGGAGATGCAGTTGGAGTAGTGGCCAAAAGCTTTTTTGGTTCAGATATAAGTCTTCAACCAATCTGGTTTAACCCAAATGATAATCCAATGAAGATGCTGGTATTTGCCATGGTCTTAGGTCTGATACACCTTATGACAGGATTGGTAATTAAGTTTGTAACCAATATTCGCAGCAAAAAATATATAGATGCTATTTATGATAGTGTGTTCTGGATGATTTTTGTCCTTAGCTGTGTTGTAGTATTGATGTCCGTACAGACCTTTGTTGAAATAATAGGGGCTCAGAACCAGAAGCTTTCTGGCGGTACAGGTAAGATAGCAGGTATTATTGCTGGGTTATCAGCCTTGGGTATTATACTAACCGGCGGAAGAGAGTCGAAGAATTGGTTTAAGAGAATATTAAAAGGAATTTATGGAGTATATGGAATAACCGGATATCTAAGTGATATTCTGTCCTACTCCAGACTCCTAGCATTAGGATTAGCAACAGGTGTAATAGGTTCGGTTGTCAATTCTATGGGTGTTATGTCAGATAATGTAGTAGTAAGAATCATATTATTTATAATGATCTTCTTAGTAGGTCATCTGCTTAATTTCCTGATTAATATCTTAGGTGCTTATGTACATACGAACCGTTTACAGTACGTGGAGTTCTTTGGAAAGTTTTATGATGGCGGTGGACGTTTATTCCGGCCATTTTCAGCAAAAACAAAATATTACAAGATAAAGGAGAAAGAATAATGGATCAATTTGGTATTGTTTTAGCAGTTTTAGGAGCAGTTAGTGCAGCTTTATTTGCAGGTTGGGGTTCTGCAAAAGGTGTTGGAATGGGTGGACAGGCAGCAGCAGGAGTTTTAACTGACGACCCTTCTTTATTTTCAAAAGTTCTTATCTTACAGTTACTTCCTGTTACACAGGGAATCTATGGCCTTCTTATCGCATTTATAGCTTTATCCCAGATTGGAATTATTGGTGGTGGTAGTGTAAATTTAACACTGGCACAGGGTTTTGAATATTTTCTAGCATGTATGCCTATGGCTGTAGTGGGCTTCTTCTCAGCAATTCATCAGGCAAAGACCTCTGTATCCAGTATTGCTATGGTTGCAAAAAAACCGGATCAGTTTGGTAAGGCTATGATTTTACCAGCTATGGTAGAGACCTATGCCATCCTGGCATTGTTGATTTCCATGCTGTCAATCACAGGTATAAAATAATATAGCAGTAACAGTTAGGAGAAGAAATCTATGACTGGACTTGAAAAAATAATAGAACAGATTCGGTTGGAGGCAAGTTTAGCTTCTGAACAGGAACTAGCAAAGACTAGAGAAGAAGTTAATGAGATTTATGCAGAGGGGTTAAAGGATAGAGAAGCTTACAAAGAGGCATATGAAGCTCAGACTGATTCCCAGGTAGAGCTTTTACTTGGTCGCGGAGAAGCGGCTGCTATTCTTCAGAGAAGAAAAATCCTATTAAAGGAAAAACAGCAGATTATTCAAGAAATCGTGGAAAAGGCCCGAGAATCTATTTTAAACCTACCGGATAAGGAATACTTTGAACTAATTTTAAAGATGCTGAATCGTTATGCAAAGGACGGGAACTGTAGTATCCTTCTATCACCAAGAGATAAGGAGAGAGTACCACAGGATTTTGTGGAAGAACTAGATAAGAGGTCTATCCGTCTTTCAGGTGTTAATGAGAGAATTGATGGTGGATTTATTCTTGTCTATGGAGATATCGAAGAGAACTGTTCCTTTGATGCATTATTTGCAGCCTCCAAGGATACGCTGCAGGATAAGATTAGCGCATTGATTTTTACAGATACAGGCGCAGGAATGGAGTGATAACATGGCGGAAAACCAGTATATCTATGCGGTAGCGCGAATTCGCTCCAAGGAAATGTCACTACTTGGCTCTGGATTTATGGAGCAACTTCTATCCACTAAGAGATATGAAGATTGCCTCAGACTTCTGTCGGACAAAGGCTGGGATTGTGAAGGGAAACAGCCAGAGGAATTCCTTACAGAAGAGAGGGAAAAGACATGGACTCTCATGCGAGAGCTGGTAGAGGATCTTTCTGTGTTTCATGTATTTCAGTATGAAAACGATTTTCATAACCTGAAAGCCGCCATTAAGCAGGTGTGTACACATGGAGAGACACCTAACATCTTTAAGACAAACGGAACCATAGATCCAAATAGCATCTATGAAGCCGTTAAAGCCAATGAATTTGACAAACTTCCTGCCTATATGAGGGAATGTGGCAAGGAGGCTTATGAGATTCTACTAAAATCCAATGACAGTCAGATGTGTGATGTGATTTTGGATAAAGCTTCCTTAGAGATGACTTATGAGACAGGGAATAAATCTAAGAGTGAGTTGTTTAAGGGCTACACCAGACTAAAAGTAGTGGCAGCTGATATTAATATTGCCATAAGAAGTTGCAAAACAGGAAAGTCAGCAGACTTTTTAAAGAAAGCTCTGGTATCATGTGATACCTTGGATATAGAAGCTTTAAGAGCAGCTGCCCTTCAAGGGCTAGATACAATCTATGACTACCTAGGGTCTACAGTATATGCCGATGCCATTGATGCAATTAAACAATCTCCATCCGCCTTTGAAAAATGGTGCGATGATAGAATGATGGAATACATTCGGCCACAGAGATATAATCCATTTACCATAGAACCATTAGCTGCTTATATATTGGCCCGTGAAAACGAGATAAAATGTGTGCGGATTCTATTATCCGGTAAGTTAAATGACCTACCGGAGGAAGCAATTCGGGAAAGATTGAGGAAGATGTATGTATAAAATAGCAGTGTTAGGTAATCGGGATAGTATATACGGTCTGGCTGCACTGGGACTGGATACATATCCAACAGATTCCTTGGATCAGGAGGAGGCTTCAAAGCTTCTTAGAAGGCTTGCCGAGGGAGACTATGGTGTCATCTACATAACCGAAGCCCTTCAGTCAGTTCTTTTTGATGAAATCAGCAGATATCGTAATAAGCAGCTTCCCTCTATTATCCCAATTCCAGGAGTGTCAGGCAATACAGGAGCCGGAGTAGCAGGGTTAAAGAAACTGGTAGAGCAGGCAGTTGGCTCAGATATTATCTTTATGTCGTAGAGGAGATAAAGATTAATTACAAATCTATGAAAAAGCAGGTGAATAATTTGAGTATAGGGACAATAAAGAAAGTTGCCGGTCCTCTAGTTATTGCAGAGGGAATGCGTGATGCTAATATGTTTGACGTAGTACGTGTAAGCTCTGCAAGACTGATAGGTGAGATCATTGAGATCCATGGGGATCAGGCTTCTGTTCAGGTATACGAAGAAACCTCAGGTTTAGGCCCAGGGGAGCCAGTGGAATCTACTGGTGCTCCACTTTCTGTAGAATTAGGTCCTGGACTAATGGGAAGTATTTTTGACGGTATTCAAAGACCATTGGTAGATATTATGAATCAGACTGGTAATAATCTGACCAGAGGTGTAGAGATACCAGCCTTAAAGAGAGATACTGTATGGCATTTTGAGCCTACCATTGGGACTGATACCAAGGTAAAAGGTGGAGACATTATCGGTATCGTCAAAGAGACTAAGATTATAACACACAAGATAATGATTCCAAATGGTTTAGAAGGTGTGATAACGTCTATAAAGGAAGGAGATTATACCTTAACAGATACAGTGGCTGTATTACAGAAGGAAGATGGAACTAGTCAGGATATCACTATGCTGCAAAAATGGCCGGTGCGTATCGGAAGACCATATAAGAAAAAGCTTTCACCAGATATGCCACTGATTACTGGACAGAGAGTAATCGATGCCCTCTTCCCAATTGCTAAGGGTGGTGTGGCAGCTGTTCCAGGACCATTCGGTAGCGGTAAGACCGTTGTGCAGCATCAGTTAGCTAAGTGGGCAGAAGCAGACATTGTAGTATACATAGGCTGCGGTGAACGTGGCAATGAGATGACAGATGTATTAAATGAGTTTCCTGAGTTAAAGGATCCTAAGACTGGTCATTCTCTGATGGAAAGAACAGTGCTGATTGCCAATACCTCAGACATGCCGGTTGCAGCCAGAGAAGCATCGATCTATGTAGGAATCACTATTGCAGAATACTTCAGAGATATGGGCTATTCCGTAGCCTTAATGGCAGACTCTACCTCCCGTTGGGCAGAAGCCTTACGTGAGATGAGTGGACGTCTGGAAGAAATGCCTGGTGAAGAAGGATATCCTGCCTACCTAGGAAGCCGTCTGGCACAGTTTTATGAGCGTGCTGGACGTGTGTACAGTATGGGATCAGAGGACAGGGAAGGTGCTTTGTCGGTAATCGGTGCAGTATCTCCTCCAGGTGGTGATATCTCAGAACCGGTATCCCAAGCTACTCTTCGTATAGTAAAGGTATTCTGGGGCTTAGATTCTGGACTAGCTTATAAACGTCATTTTCCGGCAATCAACTGGCTTACCAGTTATTCTTTATACGTAAACAATATGTCTAAATGGTTTAATCAGGCAGCAGGTGGAGATTGGACGGAAAGCCGTGGAAGAATTATGGCCATGCTCAGTGATGAAGCAGGTCTTCAGGAAATAGTACAATTAGTCGGTATGGATGCTCTGTCAGCTCCGGACCGTCTCAAGTT
>JAEYRR010000355.1 GCA_023435505.1 Bacillota bacterium
GATATAATCGCGTCCACCCAGGTGATAGGGTGTACACCATATAGTTCCTATGATCCAAATACCGCTACGGTGGTTACTCAGGTGCCTTCTACTACCGAGGTTTACCGGATTCGATTGGCTTATGATGATCTAATGGCTAAAGATGGAACGGGTGCAGATTTGACCACTATTAATCTGCAAATAGGTGCGGATACGGTAGCCGCCAATGTAGTTAGTTCCAATAGCGAGGACGCATATAAGTTTGCTGACGGTGCCGATGAAATCCAATACATACCAGAGACAGGGGAACTGGTATTTTCCAAGAAGGCTTATGACAAACTGCTAGAAGATACCCCAATTTCCATTACCTATAATAAAGATAACTTTAAACAGTATGACTTGCGTCCAGAACATTATTACGATTGTACCGTTAGGGATAAAAACGATAATACGGGTAATGTAAAAACCTACTCCAATCAAGGAGAAAATCAGGATATACAATTTGAGATTAATTTTGGACAAAAGTTGACAGTTAATACGTTAGGTAAGGATGCCTTTGATTCTACCATTGCAAGAGAGGTAAATGAACTTTATAATATAGTTACCCAGGTTGATTCTTTGGAAACTCAGATTGCAAGTATAGATGCTAAGTTAAAGGAAGTAAATTTAGGTACTGCACAAAAAGAAGCACTTACCAGCATGAAAGAGGCATTAGAAACAGAATATAGTCTACGTAGTAAGATTATGCACGAGCGATTTGGAAAAGCAATGACAGTGACTAACGCTTGTCAGGACCAAATCAATGGGGCGGTAGCAGATTTGGGTGCAAGGTACGTCAGACTTCAATTAACAGAAAGCCGTTTAGGAGATCAACAGACAGAGTTCGAGGAGCTATTGTCCACTAATGAAGATGCTGATATGGTGGAAACTATTATTAAATATAACTCCTATGAATCAATTTATAATGCGTCTTTATCAGTAGCAGCTAAAACAGTAAAGAATACGTTGCTGGATTTCCTATAAAATACAGGGTGGAAGGAGAATGAAAATGCTAATAAAGACCAAATGCTTTGGAGAAGTAGACATAGCAGATGAAAAAATCATTACATTTGACAGTGGATTATTAGGCTTTGAAGAATACAAAAAATATACTATTTTATATGATGTGGAGTGCGAGGAGGATGCTATCTCCTGGTTACAGAGCGTTGAGGAACCAGGGCTTGCCTTACCAATTATCAGTCCGTTGATTGTAAAACCTGACTATGATCCTGTGGTAGAAGATAGTTTGCTAGATTCACTAGGCACGATAACGGAAGACAATATGGCCATATTTGTAACGCTAAATGTGCCAAGCGATTTGACTTTAATGTCTTGCAATTTGATGGCACCAATTGTGATTAACGCAGATAGTAAGAAAGGTATTCAGGTAATCGCTGAAAATAAAGACTATCCTATAAAGTACAAAATATACGAATTATTTAAGCAAAAAGACAAAGGGGGTAACTAATATGCTTGCCCTTACAAGAAAAAATGGAGAATCCATTGTAATTGGTAATGATATTGAAATTACGATCTTAGATGTAAAAGGGGAACAGGTTAAAATAGGAATCAGTGCTCCTAAGGCTGTGCCAGTGTATCGGAAGGAACTCTACCTTCAGATTCAGGAGGCTAATAAAGAAGCTGTAAACAGTGCAGAAGTTAATCTGGATATATTGAGGGGATTACAAAAGAAGTAAAATTCCAAGATTTTAGAATGAAGGTGTCAAAATGCCAGTTCAAATTGGGGTTTTGACACCTTATGTATGCTTTAATTACTTTTTACTATAAAGAAAATAATAAGTTATACCGATAAAAGAAATAGAAACTAGCGAATAAGGAGTAAGTTGTACACATGGAGGTGAGGAAAGTGGAAGTTCAAGGAGTAAGTAATTCAAATCTATACCCAGTAAATACAAAGAAACAGGCTGAGGCATCAGAGTGGACTCCTGTCAACAACACTGGATTAGAAAACGTAACTAAAAAAACAGGGAAAGCGTCTGAGCATATGATTAAAGCGGCAGTAAGCGAAGCTAATAATAAACTGAGAATTAGCAACCGACGTTGTCAGTTTACATATGAAAAGGATATTAACCGTGTCTCAGTTAAATTAATCGATGAGGATACCGGAGAAGTAATCCGAGAGATTCCGTCTGAGGAAACATTGGACATGTTACGCAGATTGAAAGAAATGACTGGCTTACTGGTTGATGAACAACGATAGGGAGGTGGCCTGATATGGCAATTCGTTTATCGGGAATGAGTTCAGGACTGGATACAGATTCCATTATAAAGGAATTAATGAAGGCTCAGAGCTTAAAAAAAACTAAGATTGAACAAAAAAAGACAAAGCTGGAGTGGACTCAAGACAAATGGAAAGATTTAAATACTAAGATCTATAACTTATATACAAATCAAGTATCCAAGATGAGACTGCAATCCACCTATAAGATTAAATCGGTAGCATCTTCAGATGAAACAAAGGTGATGGCTACTGCAGGTCCTAATGCTGCTACTGGATCACATACTATTTCAGTTAACCAGCTGGCAAGTGCTCAGTATCTAACAAGTAATAAAGTAAGTCTTCCAGACGGTAAAGCGGTAAATGGAACTACTAAGTTAACAGAGATGGGATTTAACGTAGATGGTACCAATACTGTGATAAATATTAGTGGAACAGAAAATTCTTCTTACATTGTAACTGCGGACTCCACAGTGAGTGATCTGATAGGTGCATTTCAAAAGGCAGGGCTGAATGCTTCCTTTGATAGTACTCAGCAACGTTTTTTTATAAGTTCAAGGAGCAGTGGTGCTAGTCAGCAGTTCAGTATCACAACTAGTACCATTAGTAATGATTTTGTTGCAGATAGAGATAATCTGAGAACCATTGTTGGTTATGATAGTATGGTTAATGCAGATAAAGATAAGGTGGAGAATGCTCTAAAAGCTTTTAATTATGGTGGAAATGGTGGAACTGTTTCCATGGGAAGCTTAAATAAGGAGCAGACAGATGCTCATCTGGTTTTGGTTGACTTGGCGACAAAGGCTGCTAAGAATCAGACCGCAACAGAGGCCAATCAAAAGGTCCGTGATGCTGTTATTGAGAACGAGTTTGGTGAGAAAACTCAGGAAGCTGTAATAAAGGAGGCTATGACAAAGAGTCTCACAGCTGCTAATCCATCTAAAACAAGCGAAGAGATAGAAAAAATGGTGGATGATCAATATGCGACCATGACAGAAGAAGACCGAAAGGTCACCTATGATAAAATTATTGATGCTAAGGTAGCTGAGGTTAAAACTCAGGATAGCTATCAGAAGATATATAATGATTATATTACGAACAATGAAGGTACTAATATTACTAATAGGTTAACGCAGTTAGATGATAAGTTAGTGGAGTATGCTGCTAACTCAGGGCAAACAGAGTATGCTTCCGGTTCAACCCCAATGTCCTATCTTGGAATGGCGGAGATTAACTTAGCTGCTGATGCCAATGGAGTAAGCAGAGTTCAGATTAATGGTGCCAGTGGTTCTATGTCTACCAGTGATACAACTAATGTACTTCAATATGGAGGTATGTCCTTAGTAGGTGCTCAGGATGCTATCTTTGTGTTGGATGGAGCAGAACTAACCAGTCAGAATAACAGTTTCTCTGTAAATAATCTGAGTCTGGACCTAAAAGGGGTAACTAGTTCACCGGTAAGTCTTAATATTACCAATGACACCAAGGGAGCCTATGATTCCGTCAAGGAATTTGTTACAGAATACAATAAGGTTTTAAAGGAAATGAATGAGCTTTACTTTGCAGCATCAGCAAAAGGCTAAGAGCCTTTGACGGATGATGAAAAGGAAGCTATGTCGGAAAGTCAGATA
>JAEYRR010000020.1 GCA_023435505.1 Bacillota bacterium
GATTAGTTTAGTGTGGTAGGGACCCTTAGGGGTCTCTACCTATCATGTTTTATACGTAAAGCTTTCTAACAAACAGAACGCTACATTATGACACTGCACCAGAGATAGAAAGAGGTGTTTCTTATATTTGCATGGTTTAAAAAGTTTAAGAAATATATGAAGAGTATGCGAATACAGCTTTTTGTGGTTTTACTTTTAATCGGTTGTGTTCCTATGTCTATTTTTATCGAGCTTATTACTTCTCGATTTGAATCGAAAGCGATTGATTATCGGATCGAAGAGATCAATAGACGCCTAGATTTATTAGGGGACAAGATCTCCCAGAACAGAATCCTTTATGGAGAAGATAATCCTGATGTGACGACAGAGATTCGTATTATAGCAGAGCAATATAGTGGTCGGGTGATACTAATAAATAGTAAGTGTAGAGTGTTACTGGACACCTATAGGCATGGTACTCAAGGTACCGCAACAACGATGCAGTACTATGTATCTGAACCAGCCTTGTTGGCTATGAAAGGTGAAAGTAGTAGCCAGGTTTTAAAGGACTCTATTGAGATAGCAGTACCGATTACCACAAAGATTTCTGCTAATAGTACGAACAATGAAATAACAGTAGTGTCCAATGCTAATAAATCAAATGAGTCAGATACTGTCATTCGCGGTGCAATGCTTGTGAAGGTATCTATTGATGATATATATAAAACCATGTATTCTGTACATCAGAAAACATATTTGCTCATTGTTTTATTTGTACTTATAATGTTAATTTTTGCGGCCTGGTTTTCTTATCTGGTAACGAAGCCATTTAAAAAGATGATAACTAGTATAGACCATATCACTGAAACCTCATTTGATGATACGGTGTGTATCTCTGGCTATACAGAAGTGGAAAGTATGGTGGACTCCTTTAATAAGATGATTGGAAGAATTCAGCATCTGGAAAGTTCTAGACAGGAATTCGTTAGTAATGTATCCCATGAACTGAAGACACCAATTACGTCTATTAAAGTACTGGCAGATTCTCTGTTGATGCAGGAGAATGTAGAGCCTGAATTGTATCGAGAATTTCTGGTGGATATTACAGAAGAAATAGAACGTGAAAATGAGATTATCAATGATTTATTATCTCTGGTAAAACTGGATAGGACGTCCGGAGATATGAATATAAGCAGTGTAGATATTAACGAGCTGTTGGAGCAGATTTTAAAGAGGTTAAAACCAATTGCTACTACAAGAAATATAGAATTGATATTTGAAAGCTTCCGTCCTGTTATTGCGGAGGTAGATGAGGTTAAGCTTACACTGGCCATTACCAACCTGATCGAAAATGCCATAAAGTACAATTACGATGAGGGATGGGTAAGGGTTTCCTTAAATGCTGACCACAAGTTCTTTTATATAAAAGTGTCAGATTCCGGTGTTGGAATACCTGAGGAATTACAGGACCATATCTTCGAACGTTTTTATAGGGTTGATAAGGCTAGATCCAGAGAAACAGGTGGAACCGGTTTGGGCTTGTCCATCACCCGTAATGCAATACTGATGCATCGGGGAGCAATTAAGGTATATAGTAAAGAGAAGGAAGGTACTACCTTCACTGTCAGAATTCCATTGAATTATATCTCTTAGTTGGCAAAGGAGACCTATATGAAGAAAAAACCGATCGTTATTCTACTGTTAGTAAGCCTTGTGTTAATTTGCTCCTGTAGTAAAAAGGAAGAGACAGTAGAATCAAAATATTATATCTATTATATCAATAGTTCAGAAACAGGGCTTGTAAAACAGGCGTTTACCCCAAAAGATACAGATAATATGGAGCTTATTAAAGAGATGATAAAGGCTCTAGGGGAGACACCAAAGGATGTTACTTCTAAAAAGGCAATACCTGATGAAATCCATATGCCAACCTATACAATACCAGAAGGTGGAATGGTCATTAGATTGAGTTTTGATAAAAGCTATAGTACCCTTAATGGAGCAAAAGAGACCTTGCACCGGGCTGCTATAGTTAAAACCCTTTGCCAGATACCGTCCGTTACCGGAGTGGAGTTCTATGTGGATGAGGTGGCGTTACAGGAGGATACTAAGGTGGTAGGAGTCATGACTTCTAATACCTTTATTGAAGGCAGTAATCATCAGACACAGCAAAACATTGTACTTTGTTATGCTAGCGAAGGTTACGATAAGCTAGTGGCGGTAGATGCCACTGCAGATTACAATGGCTCTACAACTTTGGAAAAAATAATTATGGACCAGCTGATTGAAGGACCTAGTAATATAAGCAATCTCAATCAGACTCTCTACAGTGTAATTCCAAAGGGAACTGTCTGTAACAGTATTGTTACCATTGACTATTGCTGCTATGTTGATCTTAGTTCAGAATTTTTGCAGAAAATGGATAATGTCGATGATGAAATCATTATATATTCTATTGTCAATTCCTTGACTAGTCTACCTGCTGTCAATAAAGTTAAGTTTACCATTGATGGAGAAGAAGTATCAAACTATGGAACGGTTGATAATTTTGACCAGTATTTTGAGACAAATTATGATTTGATAAAAGAATCCTAGTATGTGACTAGGTGAAAAGGTACCTCAGAGATTATTTTGACTATGATAAATAATAAACTGGAGGTACCTTTTATTTGATTAAACGACCGTTACTTCTTTTCTTGGCAACCTACGTCTTTGGTTGCCTGCTATATCAGTTACATTTTTTGATTTTACTTATTATTACTGTTGCAATGATTGGCTTTCTGATTCTTTATTGGATCAGACAATCCGGTAACCGACATGATTATTTTCTGATAATCTTGCCACTTGTGTTTCTATTAGGGGCTATGCTTATGTGGAATCAAAGGCTTCCAGGGCCCATGGACCAGATGCTAGACCATTCTCCCCTTTACACAACCTGTGAAGGAACCGTTACTGATATTCTTAAAAAATCCGATTCTTATCAACTTCTCTTATCTGATGTATCGTATTATGATTCTCTTCTTAATCAAAATTCCAATCAAAATTACCATACCAATTCAAGAATTTATGTCTACATAAAGGAGGTTCCTACGCTGTCTATTGGATACAGAATCTCTGTTACCGGTAAGCTATCGATGTTTACTGCCCCAACTAATCCTTGTCAGTTTGATGAGCGTTTCTATAACAAACTACAGAATATTGATTATCGTATGATGGCAATGGGGATTAAGGTGAAGGATTCTTCTGTTAGCTATATGGCGCAGCGATTTTATGAACTACGTAATAAGTTGAAAGAGGTATATGATAGCTTAGGTGATCCTACTGCTTCTGTCCTAAATGCAATGCTATTAGGGGATACAAAAAACCTGGAGCCTGAGATCAAAGAATTATATCAGGCAGCAGG
Source organism: Bacillota bacterium (assembly GCA_023435505.1). Taxonomy (GTDB): domain Bacteria; phylum Bacillota; class Clostridia; order Lachnospirales; family Lachnospiraceae; genus KM106-2. Next base: position 3,383 of record JAEYRR010000020.1, read on the forward strand.
AATCAGCCATGTGATTAGTATCTCAGGAATGCACATCACGTTATTGGGTATGGCTATCTTTTCTCTGGTGTCTAGACTTCTTGGACGGAAATGGGCCACAGGGGCAACAGTACTGTTTATCCTATTTTACGGAATACTAACCGGTTTTAGTGTATCCACAAATCGAGCTGTTGTGATGATGGTCATTTTTCTTGGCGCAGGGATAGTGGGAAGGACCTATGATCTTCTTTCAGGCATTGCTTTAAGTGCGCTGTATATTTTACTACAGGAGCCTATGCAGCTCTATAACATGGGGTTCCTATTATCTTATGGTGCAATCCTTGGAATTGGAGTTAGCTATCCCTGCCTTATGACTTTGCTTCCAGTAGATGAGTGGAAGAAAAGGGGAGATATGAAGAGTCTCTCCATTGTTTCTAAACAGGGGAAGCAGTTATATAAAATCAGTATTTTAGTGAAATGCAGGATAGCACAGCTGCTTGCCTTTCAATTTGCCATTCAATCTGTGTTGCTCCCCATACTGTTACTTAGCTTCTATCGCATTCCTACCTATGCAGTTCTTATGAATCTACTTGTCGTTCCGATGATGGATTATGTCATTGTATTTGGTCTTCCTGCTGGGGTTCTGGGCTGTATTTCACTTACTCTGGGCCGTTTCTTTCTGGCATCCACTCTTTATATCATCGATTTCTGTAATCGAATCTGTAACCTGACATATCATCTTCCGATGTTTTATTATGTAGCAGGAAAACCGAATCAACTGGAATTGTTAGTATATGGACTTTTGACTATTATAGGGTTGTTTTTTGTTGGAAAAGGAAAAAGGAGAGGGGTTTTATGCATGGTTTGCGCTATGGCTGTGGTACTTGTCCGATTTCCACAGAAAGGAATGCTTGTGGTGACTGCTCTGGATGTGGGACAGGGAGATTGCTTTGTTCTGAAAACGCCAAAGAGCCATGTTTTTCTTATTGATGGAGGAAGTTCTGATGTCAGCGACGTTGGTACGTACCGAATACTTCCCTTCCTTTATTCTTCAGGTATCAATAAGGTGGATTATTTATTTGTGACCCATTGTGACAATGACCATATTTCAGGAGTACTTACGCTTCTAGAAGCTTCTAAAAAGGGGGAATGCCAAGTTGGACAGTTAGTATTACCTCAGACCTCTTATGAGGATGAAAACTATGAGAATCTTATGTCAGTGGCGAAGGAATGTGGCGTCCCTGTAATTAAGTTAAAGAGAGGGGATTATTTAATGGATGGAGAATTAAGGATTGATTGTCTTCATCCAACCATAGAGTATAATCCGGTCTCTGCCAATGACTATTCCCTAATTCTCTCCGTAAGTTTCAGAGAGTTTGATATGCTCTTTAGTGGTGATATAGGGCTTGAGGGAGAGGAGTATATGAGAAAGCAGGGAGAACTAAAGCAGTATGATGTGTTAAAGGTAGCCCACCACGGTTCTAAAAATTCTACCAGTTTGAACTTTTTGCTACAGATCTCACCACAGATTGGGCTTATTAGCTGTAGTGAAAGCAATAGTTATGGACATCCTCATAAGGAACTGCTTGACAGACTTAAGACCGTGGGATGTCAGTATTATATTACAAAAGACAGCGGAGCTGTGACAATCAAAACAGATGGAGATAAGCTCTGGGCAAAGGAGTACTGTGATACCAGGTACTAAGCGCGCGGTGGGGCAGTTTAATACTACGTAACCATACAGTTTTAAGGATGTAGGCAAGGGAGATAAGTGTAAAACATATGGAAGAGCAGGATTTGTAGAAAAATAATCTTGATAAATCCTTTACGATTAGGTACAATAAACCATGGTACAGAAACCTGTACCATGGTGTTTAAGGTTTTGCACTGTGAAAAGGTAAGGTATATATGCAGGTTATTAATAGTCATATAAAAACTAAACAATTTAAACCGGTGTATCTGCTGTATGGTTCGGAGGATTATTTGAAGAAACAGTACAAGCAGAAGCTAAAGGTTGCCCTTTTGGATGGGAGTGATGAGATGAATTATTCCTATTTTGAGGGCAAGGATATTGAAGTTGACAAAATCATAGGTTTTGCAGATACCCTTCCTTTTTTCGCTGAAAGAAGAGTTGTCATTGTTGAAAACAGTGGTCTCTTTAAATCTACCTCAGATCTAGCAGAGTATTTGCCTAATATGCCAGATACGACAGTGCTGGTATTTGTGGAAAATGAGATTGATAAGCGTAATAAGCTTTATAAAGCAGTGACAAAGCTTGGTGTTGTGTCAGAAATGAACGGCATGGACGAGAAAAGTTTAAAGGTCTGGATTGCCTCCCGTCTGAAAAATGATGGGAAGAAAATCACGGAGCAGACCGTAAACTATTTCCTTAATAAGACCGGCTCTGATATGGAGACCATTAATTCAGAGTTAGAGAAATTAATCTGTTATGGATTGGATCACGAGGTCATTACCAATGAAGATGTAGATGAGGTGGTAACGGTTCAGATTACCAATCAGATATTTGCCATGATTGATGCCATTGGTAGTAAGAAGCAAAGAGTAGCACTTCAGTTGTATTATGACTTACTGGCTCTAAAGGAAAAGCCTATGACCATACTGTATCTGATTACCAGACATTTTAATATCCTACTTCAGGTTAAAGAATTAGCTGTCTTGCATTATGACAATGGTTCTATAGCAAAAAAAGTAGGAATTCCTCCGTTTGCAGTTGGGAAATATCTGGCTCAGGGAAGGAACTTTAGCAATGATATCCTGATGCAGGCGTTACGTACATCTGTGGATATTGAAGAACAGGTAAAAACAGGACGCCTGAATGAAAAAATAGGGGTTGAACTGTTAATTGTACAATTCAGCAGCTAACAAAGCTGCAATAGGGAGACGTATCGAAGTGGCCATAACGAGCTTGACTCGAAATCAAGTTGTCGGGTAACCGGCACGTGGGTTCGAATCCCACCGTCTCCGTTCTAAGTCTCAGTATTTACTGGGACTTTTTTATTTTGTGTTGCAAAAGGCAAGAACTCTACAAAGCTCCCTCATACTTGGCCGATAAAATACCCCGGAACTTAATTGCTCCGGGGTTTATTGATTTATTTGGAATAGATAAATTCAATATTTTTAGATGACCATACATCTATTTTTACATTAATCTCAAATTGCTTATAATTTGCTGGAACTTCATATCCAACAACACCCTTCATTTTTTTCCCCGGTGCGATTGTTCCATCAAGTTGTTGCTCGTTCTCTTTATCAATCAATGCAGATAGACTTAATGAAGTAGCAAATCCATCTTGATAAGCATCAAATGACATTAAAGAACTAATGGCTAACTCTTTATCACTATTATTTTCTATTGTAAAATTAGCCAATAAGAATACGTTCCCATCTTCTGGTTTGTTAAACTCGCTGCCTTTAGATTCTGATACTTTGTTTAAAGTAACAATCACGTCTTTATACTCTTTTTTTGTCAAATATAACACCTTTAGCTCAAATTATGTTAAAAATTAATTTTTAGTAGCACTTGAATCTTTTAATGATTTAAAGTAAAATAGTCATGTCTCTTTGAGTCGAAAAAAACAGAAAAAAGGAGAAAAAAATGGACACAAAAGATTTTAAACCTTATGTACCGGCCGACAAAGTGTTACCTGAATTTACAGTGGTATCTGTTATAATCGGTTCATTATTAGCAATTCTCTTTGGAGCTGCTAATGCATACCTAGGACTACGTGTAGGTATGACAGTTTCAGCATCTATTCCAGCGGCAGTTATCTCTATGGGCATTATCCGTAAGATTTTAAAACGTGATAATATTCTAGAAAATAACATGGTGCAAACGATAGGGTCTGCAGGTGAGTCTCTTGCTGCAGGTGCAATTTTTACATTGCCAGCATTATTTATGTGGGCAAATGAAGGATTATGTGATATGCCTTCCTTGATTGAGATTGGATTAATCGCTCTTTGTGGTGGAATTCTAGGTGTATTATTAATGATTCCTTTACGTAGTGCTTTAATAGTAAAAGAGCATGGCGTACTTACATATCCTGAGGGACAGGCGTGCGCTGAAGTTCTAATTGCCGGAGAAGAGGGTGGAGATAAATCTGCTACTGTCTTTATAGGACTTGGAATTGCAGCTGTTTATAAATTCATTGCGGATGGTCTTAAACTTTTCCCTAGTGAAGTTGATTGGTCAATATCTGGTTACAAAGGATCAGGCATTGGTGGTGACGTACTCCCTGCACTTGCAGGTGTTGGATACATTTGTGGTGCTAAAGTATCTTCCTACTTATTAGCAGGTGGTGTAACTGCTTGGTTTGTAATTATGCCTTTGATTGCATTATTTGGTAGCAATCTCGTAATCTATCCTGCTGAGGTTACGGTTGCCGAACTCTGGGCTACCGGAGGAACCTGGGGATTATGGGGTAGCTTCGTTCGTTATATCGGTGCAGGTGCAGTTGCTGCAGGTGGTATTATCAGTCTTATTAAATCTTTACCATTAATCGTTACAACGTTTAAACGAGCAATCGGTGTGTATGGCAAAAAAACAGAAGGTACAGCACGTACTGACCAAGATCTATCACTTAAAGTGGTTTTAATTGCTTCTCTATTAATTGCTGTATTTATCTATGCTGTTCCAACTATTCCGGTTTCCCTTGTGGGTGCATTGATTATTATCATTTTTGGATTCTTCTTTGCTACAGTATCTTCTAGAATGGTTGGATTGATTGGTTCAAGCAACAACCCTGTATCTGGTATGGCCATTGCTACACTGTTAATGGCAACGCTTCTACTGAAAGCAACTGGTAATACAGGTGCAGCCGGTATGATAGGGGCAATTACAATTGGTTCTATTATCTGTATCATTGCTGCCATTGCAGGTGATACTTCACAGGATCTTAAGACAGGTTTCTTATTAGGTGCAACACCAAAGAAACAGCAAATAGGTGAACTTATAGGAGCTATCGTTTCAGCTATTGCAATCGGTGGTATTCTCTACCTTTTAAATTCTGCATGGGGTTATGGCTCTGCGGAATTAGCGGCTCCTCAGGCAACACTTATGAAGATGGTTGTAGAAGGCGTTATGGGTGGAAATCTTCCATGGGCCTTAGTATTTATTGGAGTGTTTATTGCAATCGTTGTAGAGATACTTGGAATCCCAGTTCTTCCATTTGCAATTGGTCTATATCTTCCAATCCACCTTTCTACACCAATTATGGCTGGTGGTTTGATTAGATGGTTCCTTGAAAAACGTAAATACAAAGATGAAAAGGCTCAAAAAGAATGCGTACAATCAGGTGTTCTTTATTCATCAGGACTTATTGCCGGAGAAGGAATCGTTGGTATCCTTTTAGCAGTCTTTGCAATCATTCCATTTAAAGGTAGTAGCCTTGGTGATTTTATCAATATCAGCTCAAAAATCAATCTTGGTAATGTCGGTGGCTTAGTATTCTTTGCATTGTTACTATTGTCAATGCTTAAATTTACAATCTGGAATAAGAAACTTAAAAATAAATAATATATAATTTTTAGGAATTGGGTTGTATATTTATATGCAACCCAATTCTCATAACATGGAGAATGTGGCATATGGCTAAAAAGACAGGCATGAATTATCTGGATTATGTTCCGGTACACAACACAAATCATACATGGGAAGAAAAGGAAGGTATTGTAACTATAAATATGGTTCATACCGGCTTTTACAGTACCATTGCTCAAAAGTTTTTCCATACACCTAAGGTCAGTCATATCAAATTAGATGTTTATGGAAGTTTTGTTTGGAAGGCAATCAATGGTAAGAATTCTGTATATCAGATTGCAGAACTTGTCAAAAAAGAATATGGAGAACAGGCAAATCCACTTTATGATAGATTGGTAAAATTTATGCAAATATTGCGAAATAATAAATTTGTCATATTGGAAGGAAAGGATAAGGAAAAATAGTGAATTATTTTTCAATTATTATCGAAATAATTATGTTTGCAATTATAACAGCAATTTTATATGTATGGGGATTGCGTAACGACTTAAGACAAGAAGAAGACCTACAGAGTCTGTTGTTAAATAAATCTGCAGGTAAAATTATCAGATATCTTAAAAAGCATAAAACTGCCACTAAGAAAGAGATCTGTGAGCAAATCAAAAAAGTCAGTAGCGGTTTCTTTTGGTCAAAAAAGAAAGCGAAAGTAAACAATCCTGAAAAGTTTGGAGAAGTATTGATAAACTATATGATTTCCCAACAGCTGATCCAGTCTGTTCATAAGAAAGGGTATCAGCTACGAAAGAAATAAGGAGAATACTAGAAGTTTTAAGAAGAGCATAGAGATGAGAAAACCCTATAGAAGGAGTTGCTAAAAGATAAGCAGCTTTCTTCCATGGGGTTTTTTATATTGCTGATAGAAAATTTATCAGACTCGAATAAAACGAATAGGCATTATTGACAATAGATAGTGCGGAAGAATCTGAGCTCATGGAGGTAACAAAGGATGTTCTATACCATCTTAGACAATAGGATAATAGAGATGCCGATGGAAGAAATCACACCGGATCAACCCTGTATTGCTTATCTGGATATAGAGCAGTTAAAGGAGCAGGCAGGTGATTTTAATGCTGATGAGTTAATAACAGGAGTGGATCTAACGGATCTGTTCCGTTTTAGCACAGGCTTTGATGTATATGATGATTATAGCGTTGCTGTGATTCATGTGGTATCTATGCAGGATACAGGAGAACATTGTGCCACTATTGTATTGGTTCTTAAAAAAATACGTTTTTATGTAATTAAGATTGAGGATAATAACCATACAATGGAAGCACTAAAGAGTGCTATATTAAGATATAAGCAAAATGCAACTTTTGAGAAAGTGGTGTTTGGTACTTTGGATGTACTACTTATGGATGGCAACCGTAATCTGGAGTGCTATGAGCAACATATTATGAACATGGAAAAGAAGCTTGTTGCGGGTACTATTTGCAACAATCTAAATCGCAACATTTATGAGATGAGAAAGCAACTGTCAGCTTTGAAAAACTACTATCAGCGTCTGGTAGATATAGGGGAAAGATTGTTGGAAAATGAGAATGAAGTGTTTCAGGAAAAAGATCTGCGATATATAAAGATCTTTAGCGACAGAGCTCAGCGGTTAAGTACAAATACGCAGACACTTTGTGAGAGTCTGATTCATTTACGAGAAGCTGCGGATGCTGCCATCAACTATAGTATGAATAGAGTCATGAAGGTCTTTACAGTAGTATCTGTCATCTTCAATCCTCTCATGTTGATTACTAGCTGGTATGGTATGAACTTCATCACTATGCCGGAATTTACCTGGCATTATGGGTATGTGGCAGTTATTATTTTATGTACAATTGTTCTGATTGTAAGCCTTGTTATATTCAAAAAGAAGAAATGGCTGTAGAGCATGCTAATATGAGAAATATTGACAAATCCTGATAAAATGCATAAGCTTATGGAAACAGATTCTAACAAAAAATATAGCAAGAGGAGGAGATGACAGCAGATGTTTTACACAATAGAAAACGGTGGAATCAAAGAGATTACAAGGGAGGAAATGAATAAAAATCAACCCTGTATTGCTTATTTAGAGGCCGAGCA
>JAEYRR010000038.1 GCA_023435505.1 Bacillota bacterium
ACTTGGAAAACCGGTCATCCTTGCTCTTAATATGATGGATATTGTGGAGGAAAGAGGAATGGAGATCGACCTTCACAGAATGCCCGAGATGCTTGGCATTCCTGTGATTCCTGTATCTGCAAGAAAAAAATCTGGTCTGGATATACTGATGCATACAGTAGCCCATCATAAGACCAAGACCTGTGAACTTTTAGAACATCATCATGATGAATTAATCAGTACCAAGCATAAGCACCATCACCACAAAGAATTTGCTGTTGTATACTCAGATGAAATAGAGGATAAGATTGACGAACTCATAACAGCAATCATTGGATTCAATCCGGATCTACATAATCCTAGATGGTATGCAATCAAACTTTTGGAACGTGATGAAGATATCATAGCCATGTTTCCTGAATCAGTGAATTCTCTTGTAGACCATAGCTATGAGAAAGAGATTATCAATCAGAAGTACGACTTTATTGAGGAAATAGTAGAAGAATGTCTTGTGAACAAATCCAAGAAAGAGGCTTCCACTGATCGAATCGATGCTGTACTAACCAATCGCTATGCAGGAATTCCTATTTTCCTTGGAATTATGGCATTAGTATTTATGTTGACTTTCTCCATTGGGGATTGGATGAAAGGTTATTTTGAGGTAGTTCTTGACAACTTTTCTGCAGGTACAACTAATTTCCTTCATATGATAGGGGCAGGTCCAACGGTAACCTCTCTTGTTGTAAAAGGCATTATAGCCGGCGTTGGTGGTATATTGACGTTCCTGCCAAACATCTTCATCTTGTTTTTAGCACTGGCAATTCTGGAGGATAGCGGTTATATGGCTAGAGTTGCCTATGTCATGGATGGCCTTATGGGTAAGCTAGGACTCTCCGGTAGAGCATTTATTCCTATGCTTTTAGGTTTTGGATGTACGGTGCCTGCTGTTATGGCTTCTAGAGCATTAGAGGACATCAAGGATCGAAGAAAAACAATTCTCATTACGCCATTTATGTCTTGTAGTGCTAAACTACCTATTTATGTCCTATTTTCTCATCTTTTCTTTGAGAAATATGCTATGATAGCTGCTTTCTCCATGTATGTAATAGGTTTAGCACTAGGCATCTTAATTGCATTGATTATGAAGCTTTTTGAAGGGGAAAAAGAGATTAAGACTTTACTCATTGAGCTTCCTGACTATAAAACACCGAATATCCATACTATTTTTATCTATGTGTGGGAAAAGGTGAAGGATTATCTGACCAAGGCAGGAACCACCATTTTCGTGGCTTCTGTCATTGTATGGTTTATTTTGAACTTTGGAACAAATGGTATGGTAGAGGATATGGGACAGAGCTTTGGAGCCCAGATCGGTAAATTTCTGATTCCTATCTTAGCTCCAGCTGGCTTGGGACTTTGGCAGATAGTGGTATCCCTTATCTCCGGTTTGGCTGCAAAAGAGGTTGTAGTCTCCAGTTTTTGCGTCCTCTTCGGAATCGCGAATATCAACTCGGATCAAGGTATGAATCTGATGCACACAACCTTGTCACAAAATGGCTTTGGACCGTTAAATGCATATGCCCTTATGCTGTTTAGCCTTTTATATACTCCGTGTATTGCTACTTTGGCAACAGTAAAACGGGAGTTAAAATCCGCCAAGTGGATGGCCATTACGGTTATCTTTCAGCTGACTGTAGCTTGGGTTGTGACCACAGTATTCTATCAGATCGCCAGTCTTCTCTTGTAAGGAGGAATTATATGGCACCTTATATAATAGGAGCATTCATATTGCTCTATGTAGCTTTTGTCATCGTTAGAAGGGTGAAAGCAATTAAAAATGGAAGATATTGCAGCTGTGGTTGTGATAGCTGTCCCTCTGGCTGTAAAGCTGTGAAAAATAGAAAAAAGGAAATATAGAGGTTTTGTCTAATAATAGTTATAACCGTAGAATAGAATTCTGTTGGTAGGGGAAATATTATGGAAACGATAAATCTTAGACAAAAACAAGAGTTAAGAGAGCATAAGTACTTAAGTCCTTATGCTTCTTTTAGTGATGCTTCTATGGGGCGAGATGTGTATGAGTCCCCATGTGATATTCGGCCGATATACCAGAGAGATCGGGATCGTATCCTACATTGTAAGTCCTTTCGAAGACTAAAGCAGAAGACCCAGGTATTTTTAGCACCTGCAGGAGATCATTACCGTACCCGACTGACTCATACCTTAGAGGTATCCCAGATTTCAAGAACCATTACCAAAGCACTTGAACTCAATGAGGATCTGGCAGAAGCAATTGCATTAGGTCATGATTTAGGACATACTCCATTTGGACATGCAGGGGAGAGAGCCTTAAATGCTATTTGTCCAGAGGGCTTTCGTCATCACATCCAGAGCCTTCGTGTAGTGGAATTATTAGAGAAGCGCGGGAAGGGTCTGAATCTTACAAAGGAAGTAAGAGATGGAATCGCAAACCATCAGACATCAGGAAATCCTTCTACCTTGGAAGGAAAAATTGTTCGCTTATCAGATAAGATAGCGTATATCAATCATGATATTGACGATGCTATACGTGGGAGAATATTAAAAGAAGGTGACATTCCAGCCAAATATACAGATATTTTGGGACATAGTGTCAAGGAAAGGTTGAATAAATTGATTCATGATATTATACTTTCTAGTGATGGGAAAAATGATATTATGATGTCTCCTGAAGTCGAAGAAACAATGTATGGCTTACGAAGTTTCATGTTTGTCAATGTATATACCAACCCCATTGCAAAGGGACAAGAGTCCAAAGCAGAAAGTTTGGTTAAATATCTATATGAATATTATTATGCACATATTGAACTATTACCGTCGGATTATCTTCTCCTCATTGAGAAGAGAGGGGAATCTAAGGAACGGGTAGTTTGTGACTATATAGCGGGAATGACAGATCATTATGCGATTGAAAAATTCCAGGAGATAAATATTCCAAAGTTTTGGAGTGTTTATTAATGATAATTAGGGAGGTCGTATGTATTATCCAGAAGATATAGTAGAAGAAGTTAGACAGCGCAATGATATTGTGGATGTGGTTTCTACCTATGTGAAACTTCAGAAAAAGGGTGGCAATTATTTTGGATTATGTCCTTTCCATAACGAGAAAAGCCCTTCTTTTAGTGTAAGTGGACAGAAGCAGATGTATCATTGCTTTGGTTGTGGCGTTGGGGGTAATGTATTCACTTTTGTAATGGAGTATGAGAACTATACTTTTGTGGAAGCTCTAAAAATGTTGGCGGAGCGAACAGGAGTAGATCTTCCTAAGGTGGAATTTTCACAGGAGGAGAAGAGGCAGGCTGACTTAAAAGGAGAATTATTAGAGATTAATAAGGAAGCGGCAAAGTATTATTTTTATCAATTAAAGAAGGAAAATGGCGCAGTTGCTTTTAAATATCTAACAGACAGGGGATTAACCAAGCAAACCATTCAAAAATTTGGGCTAGGGTATTCTAATAAAACCAGTAATGATTTGTATTTATATCTAAAGGAACAGGGCTATAAGGACGAAATATTAAAACAGTCAGGTCTTATTACTTTTGATGAGGCCAGAGGCATTTATGATAAATTCTGGAACCGTGTCATGTTTCCTATTATGGATGTCAATAACCGTGTAATTGGGTTT
>JAEYRR010000111.1 GCA_023435505.1 Bacillota bacterium
TGTAGAAAAGCAGGTATCAAGCCGGTTATGATTACTGGTGACCATGTTGTGACGGCATCCGCTATCGCAAAACAGTTGGGTATCTTGACAGAAGGGGATATCGCTATAACCGGTCAGGAATTGGAGACCATGTCGGATGAAGAGCTGCAGCAGCAGGTACGTCATATTGCGGTATATGCCCGAGTTTCACCGGAAAACAAGATTCGTATTGTACGAGCTTGGCAAGCTCAGGAAGAGATTGTCTCAATGACAGGGGATGGTGTAAATGATGCTCCAGCCCTTAAGGCTGCTGATATCGGCTGTGCAATGGGGATTACCGGAACTGATGTTGCAAAGGGTGCCGCAGATATGACTCTCACCGATGATAATTTTGCAACGATTGTAGACGCGGTATACGAAGGCCGTGGTATCTATGATAATATCCGTAAGACCGTAGGATTTTTGTTGGGGACAAATATTGGAGAAGTGATTACAGTGTTTGTAGCAATGCTATTATGGCAGCAGACACCTCTGTTATCTATGCAGCTTCTGTGGATCAATCTGGTTACCGACTCACTGCCTGCAGTTGCGCTTGGCATGGAAGCAGTTGATCCGAATATTATGAATAAGAAACCAAGGCCTAAGAAGGAGGGCATCTTTGCCCATGGGCTTGGAACCAGAATCGTATTACAGGGTGTTATGTTTGGCGTATTGTCCTTATTTGCCTTCTTCTATGGTTGTGGCTTTGATGTACATGGAGCTAATGATGTCGTGTTAAAAGAAGGAAGGACCATGGCCTTTATCGTACTGGCTATGTCCCAGGTCGTGCATTCCTTTAATATGCGTTCCAATAAATCATTATTTAAGATTGGTGTATTTTCCAACCGTATGTTAAATGGAGCAGCACTGCTTTCTACCGTATTAGTACTTTTAATTCTTTTTATCGAGCCTTTTGCCTATGTATTTGGCCTGGCGCCTTTGACAGTAGCGCAGTATCTCGTAGCGTTTGGCTTATGCCTGATACCACTTGTGGTATTAGAGATTGCCAAACTAATTGGAATTGAAAAGGAAGTATAGATGTAGTATAATCTTCCATATATTATTTGTACGAATAGAGGACGCGAGATGGAATTATTAGAGGACCGAATTAAAAAAGACGGAATAGTCAAAAAGGGTAATGTACTGAAGGTAGATAGTTTTTTAAATCACCAGATGGATATTGAGCTATTTGACAAGATGGGAGCGGAGTTCAAGCGCTTATTTGCAAATAAGAAGATCAATAAGATTCTTACCATTGAAGCTTCCGGTATTGGAATTGCATGTATAGTAGCTAAGCATTTTAATGTGCCTGTGGTATTTGCCAAGAAGGCACAAAGCATCAATCTAGATGGAGAGATGTATACCACACAGATAAAGTCATTTACCCATGGTAAGACCTATGATGTAATCGTTTCTAAGAAGTTTTTGTCTAAGGAGGACCATGTGTTAATTATTGATGATTTTCTTGCTAATGGTTGTGCCCTGATCGGCCTAATTACCTTAGTTCAGGATGCAGGTGCTACCATTGAGGGAATCGGGATTGCGATTGAGAAAGGTTTTCAGTCAGGAGGAGAACTAATCCGTGCGACAGGAATTCAACTGGAATCTCTGGCTATTATTGATAGTATGGATCCAGAGACCGGAGAAATTGTATTTCGTCGTGAAGAATAAAAATAACATATAAACTTAAAGAGAGATTATACTGAACATGGGGGTCAGTATAATCTCTCTTTTTATTCGGGGATGGGAGGGTATAATCATTCTGTTTAGATTATACCGTTAATGACATATAACAACTAAATCTATGATACATAGTTGCTATATATACATCATATAGTAATTTCTAAAATTTGTCAATTATTATTGTAAAAAAATGTTCATAGAAATATTTCTATGGGAAACAGTGCGATACAAGGGGGTAGAGTATGTATATTTTACCCTCTATAAGGAACTAAACTAAGAAAATTCGACAGAATTTGGTATATCTATAGATATTATGATACAATAATGTTACATTTAGCATATAGAATACAATATATTGTTTATTTGGGGGTATAGAATGTATAAAATTCTAATTGTAGAAGATGAGGAGCCAATCGCTAATTTATTAGCCATGAGTTTAGGAAAGGCGGGATATCTTTGTGATACAGCGTATGACGGAAAAAGTGGTGCGGATAAGATGGAGAAAAACTATTATGATCTGGGGCTGTTTGACATTATGCTTCCCGGTATTGATGGATATGAACTGCTAAAGTATGCCAAAACTCTTGAGCTTCCGGTGATATTTCTTACAGCAAAGGGAAAGACTCTTGAGAAGGTGAAGGGTCTTAATGCTGGAGCAGATGATTACATCACAAAACCTTTTGAAATACTGGAATTAAAAGCAAGGGTAGAGAATACCTTGCGCCATTATCATAAGATGGTGTCAGAATATAAATTAAAAGACTTACATATTGATTTGGCCTCAAGAACCGTCACCAGGGAAGGGACAGTGATCGATCTGACCTACAAAGAGTTTGATCTTCTTATGCTGTTCGTTAAAAATCCTAACGTGGCTCTTTACCGGGAGGTTATCT
>JAEYRR010000215.1 GCA_023435505.1 Bacillota bacterium
CGGCTTCTATCTATTTTGATTATGGTATATTTACCAATATATCTCCCGATCATATCGGACCGGGCGAACATAAGGATTATGAGGAATATCTGAGCTGTAAAAGCATGCTTTTAAAGCAATGTCGAGTGGGGATTGTGAATAGGGATATTCCTGAATTATCAAGGATTCTTCAGGGACATACCTGCAAAGTAAACACTTACGGTCTTTCTAGTAATGCCAATCTATATGCCTATGGATTAAGCCTGGTGCAAAGACCATCAGAACTAGGAATTCAATTCTGTGTAGGTGGGAAGATGAATGCTGCCTTAGAGCTTTGGATGCCTGGTATGTTTAATGTATATAATGCGTTAGCTGCTATTGTGGTGGCGATGCAATTCCATATACCGGAGGATATTATTAGGGAAGCTTTGGAGCATATAAAGGTGAAGGGGCGTTTGGAGCTTATACCGGTATCTCCTGATTATACAGTGATGATTGACTATGCCCACAACGCCATCAGTTTGGAAAGTGTGTTAAAGACGCTACGGGTCTACGACCCTGCAAGAATTATCTGTTTATTCGGCTGTGGTGGTAACCGAGCTAAAATCAGACGGTATGAGATGGCTAGGGCAGCGGCAAGGTATGCAGATGAGATTATTGTGACCAGTGATAATCCAAGGGATGAAGATATGGAAGACATCATTTATGACATCACCAGTACGCTAGATTTAGAAGGAGTCTCTTATTATGCAATGACTGACAGAGTAGAGGCAATCGCTTTTGCAATCTCTATAGCAAGAAAGGGCGATATTATTCTATTGGCGGGGAAGGGGCATGAAACCTATCAAGAAATTCAAGGAGTGCAATATCCAATGGATGAACGCATAATCCTACATGATATAAAAAAACAATATCTTCTTAATGAATGATGGAAAGGGAGAATTATGGAAGCACTATCGGTGAAGGAAATAGTTATGGCAGTAGGAGGAGTCCTGTTGTCAGGAGATGAAAATAGTAAAATTACCAGTGTGTCCACCAATTCCAGAGAGCTTGATGAGGGAGCACTGTTTGTTCCTATTATCGGAGAGCGGGTAGATGGACATAGATTTATTCCAGGTGCTATTGAGACAGGAGCGAAGGCGGTGTTTACTGTCTATGTTCCAGAGGAGCTAAATAAAGGAGCTGCCTACATTAAGGTGGATAATACTCTAGCTGCCCTGCAGAGACTGGCAGGATACTATAGGAATATGTTTAATATCCCGGTAGTTGGTATTACAGGAAGTGTAGGAAAGACAACGACCAAGGAAATGATTGCAGCAGTTCTTGCAACTTCATATCAGGTAGTGAAGACTCAGGGAAATATGAACAGCCAGGTCGGGCTCTCCCTAACTTTATTTCATATAGAAAAGAGACACCAGGTGGCGGTTGTGGAAATGGGTATGAGTGAGCCGGGAGAGATGGAGAAGTTAGCGCAGATTGCTAGACCGACGATTACTGTAGTAACCAACATTGGGGTAAGCCATATAGCACAGCTTGGCTCAAAAGAAAATATACGTAAGGAAAAGCTAAATATTATAGATGAAGGTACCGACAACCATGTTCTCTATGTCAATGGACAGGATACATTGTTAAAAGAGCTGGTTACTTTTAAGGACTCACTGGCTGAGACGAAAAAAGCTCTACCATTGGCTACAAAGACCTGTGACGCCCTAAAGCATACAATTGTTAAAACCTATGGAATAGGAGAAGAGTACTCTTTCTTGGCAAAAGACGTTATTAGCCGGAATGAACAGACGACCTTTACCTATGTCAGCGGACAAAGTAGTGTAGAGGTTACCTTAAATGTCTTAGGGGAACATAATGTAATGAATGGCGTGGTTGCCTTAGCGATAGGGGAACAGCTTGGTATCGATGCAAAGAAGGGAAAACAAGGACTTTATGCGTATAAACCGATTGCTATGAGGGGACAGATTGTAAAGAGTAATGGACTGGTTATTATCGATGACACGTATAATGCCAGCCCAGATTCCATGAAGAGTGGAATCGATGTTCTTCTGTCTTTGGAAGGTGTAAGACGTAGAATTGCTGTTCTTGCTGATATATTAGAGCTAGGGGAGACCTCTTACCAATTACATTATGAAGTGGGAGAAGCAATTGTTAAAGATGCCTTAATGGGTAAGAAACTTGATGAACTGGTAGTAATCGGGGAAAATGCGAAGGCAATTGCTGATGCTGTTGAAAAAAGCAAGGTAGGAATTATAACAAATACATTTACAAACAATGAGGAAGCTGCCTCCTATCTAAGGAAGAACCTTCTTTCTGGGGATGCCATCTTAGTAAAGGGTTCTAGAGGGATGCATACAGATGAGATAGTAAAGGCGTTATCAGAGTAATCACTTGGGGCTATGGGTAGAACCATAGTCCCAAGTTTTTAGAATGAGTAATGTGTATTTGAATCAAAATGTAGTATAATAGGGGAAAATAGACTATAATAAGTGAACAGGAAAGGGAGGTGCAGTGTGTGATATTTGCAGATGTAATTGTTGATATAAGTCATGAGAATTTGGATAAAACATATCAGTATACTGTGCCGGAAGACTTTAAAGAACAAGTAGTGGTTGGCACATTGGTTAGCATCCCATTTGGAAAAGGTAATAACAAACGAACCGGCTATGTGGTTGGTTTAAGTGAAGAAGCCAAATTCCCTGTGGAGAGAATGAAGACCATAGATGGAATTGTAGAGGGAAGTCTTGTGATAGAATCCCAGCTCATCCAACTAGCCTACTGGATCAAAGATAACTATGGAGCTACCATGAATGATGCTCTTCGTACGGTGATTCCCATTAAGAAGAGTGTTAAGAATGTGGAAAAGAAATATATACACCTGGCACTAGACAAAGAGGAAGCCCTTGCTACTCTTAGCCTTTACCAGAAAAAGAACTACAAAGCCAGAATTCGTCTATTAGAAGCCCTGATAGAAAAAGGTACCTTAACCTATGAAACTGTGACAGGAGAGTTGAATATAAGCAGGCAGACCATAAAGGATATGGAGGAACAGAATGTTCTGGTGAGTTCCGCTAAAGTGGTTTACCGTAATCCTATCAAAGATTTGTCTATGGAACAGACAAAGACCGTGCTTAATGCAGATCAGCAGAGAATTGCGTCAGATGTGCTTCGGGAATTTGGTGAGGGACAAAGAAATACTTACCTAATACATGGAATCACGGGAAGTGGAAAAACAGAAGTCTATATGGAGATAATTGAAGGTATCGTAAGCCAGGGAAAACAGGTGATTATGCTAATACCGGAGATTGCCCTTACCTATCAGACGGTGAACCGTTTTTATCGCCGTTTTGGAGACAGGGTCTCCATTATGAATTCTAGATTATCAGCTGGAGAACGATACGATCAATGTACCAGGGCTAGAGAAGGTCTCATTGATGTTATGATAGGGCCAAGATCTGCTTTATTTACTCCATTTCAAAATCTGGGTCTGATTATTATAGATGAAGAACATGAGGGTAGCTATAAAAGTGAGAATCCACCAAAGTATCATGCCAGAGAGGTGGCCATTGAAAGAGCCAGACTGGCAGGAGCCGCTGTTATCTTGGGTTCTGCTACTCCATCCTTAGAGGCTTACCACCATGCTAAAACAGGAGAGTATAAGCTTTATACCCTCAACAGACGTGCTGGAGAAGGGACGTTGCCTACGGTGTATGTGGAGGATTTAAGAGAAGAACTAAAAGCCAAAAACCGTTCCATTTTCTCTAGACATTTAAAGGAACTAATTATAGACCGGTTAAACAAGAAGGAACAGATTATGCTGTTTATCAATCGAAGAGGATATGCAGGCTTTGTATCCTGTAGAGCCTGTGGACATGTTATGGAATGCCCTCATTGCGATGTATCTTTAACAGCCCATAACAATGGCAAGTTACTC
>JAEYRR010000221.1 GCA_023435505.1 Bacillota bacterium
TCTCTATACTCCTTCTCCCAACAGAGGAATATAAAGTCCCAGTCTATACCTTCTAACTTAATCGACTCTTTGATATAGGGTTTTATAAGCTTTACTAACACTGGTTTAGGTAAGCCTAGAAAAGGAAACTGATTTTTCATATAGGCTGCCATTTTTGCTGCCTGTGCTTGATTCTCTTCGACTTCCATCTTTTTAAACATCTCATGATACCACATGTTAGTACCTCGCTCTTTCTAATAGCCTAGATCTTTCAGTATGCCTATCGCTGAGGCTACTGCATCTACACAACGTGTCTGGAATAGATTATCATTTCGTGCTTTGCTCATGCCATCCTCCGTAGAAATGTCACATTGCAACAAATCTCTGCATACGACAGAACCATTCTCGTCTTTAAACTTACCCATAAATTCCTTTGTTTTTTCGTAACATTCTATTTTATTGGTTGTATTTTCTGCTGTCCTATTACCATGCTTTAAACCAATTACCATAATAGATCCTGATACAGCACCGCAAAGCTCCCCTACTCTTGCTCCCCCACCGAATCCACAGCCCAAACGAAGAGCGTCTTCTTTCTTCATAGAATACTTTTCACAAAATTGTAATAATACAATCTGAGCACAGTTAAGTCCCTTATTAAATTCTTCTGCAATCTGTTCTTTTCTCATTTCCATATTATACCTCCCTTATAACTCATTATATTATGGTATTGGGGGGACTGCAAGAAAAGGATAGCAAGATTCTCATAGAAACTTGCTATCCCCTTCTTTATATACTCTATTCATAATCATAGTCATCCGGATCTAAACCAACTTCTTCTAAAGCCTCCCGTCTTTCGTCATCATCCATGTTTATAAGATCATAACGATCAAGACCAACAGCTTCTAAATCCTCATCCTTGTCCTGATCCTCCATGCTATCCATCATCGATGAAAAGGCGGCAAACTCAGTTGCTTGTTCCAAGGCATCAAGTTCTCCATCATTGTTTAAATCAAATAATTTTCCGAATAAACCCATACTCCATCCTCCTTCATATAAGTATTAGAAAAGTAATACAGCTGGCTTCTTTCACTTCTACTGTATCGGTAGCCTCAACCGAGTTGAGGTCCAGGTCTCTACTACTCAGAAGATGAGCCATTTCATTCAAGACCTGTTCTTATGAGCACACTACAAACGTAGAAATACTCCCCTCATGATTCTATACTATCTGCTTTGTTGTCCCAAATAAAGGACTTTGGCCCGTACAACATAAATCTTCGTTGTCTTTCTTATCGTAACAACTCTTCTAGCTCTTCCCAGCTAAATATTGGTTCCCTACAGGCGTAATTTTCGCAGTAATAAAATGCCTGTGTTTTGTCCTGAAGTTGATAGTCCTGTAAATCCTGAATCATCCCCTCTAGTATTCTTTCATTAGCTGGGCTTTTGACTACCACATCTAAATTAGGAGTATATGACGAGACTATAATTCGCTTTAATTTCTCCACGTCTTCATCTGTCTTAAAAAGACAAATGAGTTTCTTAACAGGATAAAAGATTTCTAGATAGCTAAGTAATGAAAATCCATATCCAGATGGATACTCTTCCACTACCTGATTCATAAAGGCCAGCTGCTTATTCATATACTCTTTTAGTCTGAGATCTCCAGTGATATGCTCCAATTTACAAAGCACATATAACGCTACTGAATTACCGGAGGGGATTGCTCCATCATAGGTTTCCTTTGGCCGCATAATAAGCTTTTCTGCGTCATTGGCATAAAAATAGAACCCTCCTTTTTCACTATCCCAAAAATGCTTCACCATATCCTCTACTAAGGCCAAGCTTTTACTAAGATACCTGGCATCAAAGGTCGCCTCATACAGTTCATAATAAGCCAGACTAAGAAATGCATAATCATCAATATGGCCGATTCCAAAACTCTCTCTCTCCCGGTAACGAACATATAACCGTCCATTCTCATCCATCAAATAATTCTCTATAAAAGAAACTGCCTTCTTTATCGTTACTAGATACTCTTCTTGTCTTAAAACTCTATAAGCCCTGGCGTAGGCTGTAAGCATCAAGGCATTCCAGGAGGTTAGGCATTTGTCATCTTTATGCAATCTGGTTCTCGTAAGACGGTGCTCATATAATTCTTTCTTGCACTGACTGTAAAATGATTCATCCTCAGACTCTTCCATCTTTAACCCAATCAGATTAGGGACACAAGCTCCTTCAAAGTTTCCTTTCACAGTGATGTCATAACGTTTATTGAATTTCTTTGCCCTTTTACTACCAAGAATACTCTCCGTCTCCTCCGGTGTAAATACATAATACTTTCCCTCTTCCCCTTCGCTGTCAGCATCCTGGGCGGAGTAAAAACCACCTTCTTCACTTTGCATCTCTCTATTGATATATGCCAGAGTTTCCTCCGCCACTTGTCGATATAGTGGATTTCTGATTGCCTGATAGGCTTCAAGGTAAACTAAGGTCAACAAAGCATTGTCGTACAACATTTTCTCAAAATGAGGAATTAGCCAATAACGATCGGTACTGTACCTGGAAAATCCTCCACCAATATGATCGTAGATTCCACCACGATACATCTGCTGCAAGGTAACCTCTACCATATGCAAGGCTTTCTCATTGTTCGTCATATGGGCATATCGAAGTAGGAAAAGAAGATTGTGAGGACTTGGAAACTTTGGTGCATCTCCAAAACCCCCATATTTTTCGTCAAAAGAGGATAAATACTGATGATAGGCAACACCAAGTACCGTGGCTTTTGCATCAGTCGACCTCTCATTATGAAGGTTTGATAGATGAGACTTGATAGCTTCTAGTAACTGATCTCCTGAGAGGACTAATTTATCCTTCTCTTCTCTCCATGTTTTCGCTACATGGCTTAAGAGTTCCATAAGTCCGGTTCTACCCATTCCTCCATGCTTTGGCAAATAAGTCCCTGAGTAAAATGGTATCTGTTTAGGTGTCATAAGGATGGTCAAAGGCCAGCCTCCATGACCATGGATGGCGGTACAGACAGACATATAGATAGAATCGATATCAGGACGTTCTTCTTTGTCTACCTTGATGGAAATAAAGGATTGGTTTAGCAGTTCGGCAACCTCTTTATCCTCAAAGGATTCTCGTTCCATCACGTGACACCAATGACAGGTCGAATAGCCAATGCTTAAGAAGATTGGTTTATCCTCCTTCTTTGCCCTCTCAAAGGCCTCTTCACTCCAAGGATACCAATCAACAGGATTATAGGCATGTTGGAGAAGATACGGGGACTTTTCTTCAATTAAATGGTTTGGGACTCTATTTTCTGTATTCAATCTATCACCTCTCTATTTGCATTAGCATTATTGTTTGAATTGGTGTGCTATAATATACAGCCGTTAGCCAAACTATACACCAAATTAGATTTTGAAAATTTTACTTGTTAAAACAATCATATTATTGTATACAATCACCTTTTCTTGTGCTATGATAGGAAAGCATTTTTTTGAACAGTTTTGAGGAGAATAAGAATGAATCAAGAAACAAAAATTAAAGTAGTTACTGCAGACCCTTCCGCACTTGGATTATTTGGTCTTGCAATCATTACACTAGTAGCCTCATCACAAAAGCTGGGCTTCACAAATGGTGTATCCTTCGTCCTTCCATGGGCAATCTTTTTAGGTGCGAGTGCACAGCTTTTGGCAGCTATCAATGACTTCAAACATAACAATACATTCGGAGCAACTGCGTTTGGTGCTTACGCCTTCTTCTGGTATGCAGTTGGTTTTACCTGGATGATACAAAATGGGGTATTTGGGGAAGCCTTAGCTGGTAGTATTGATACCAGACAATTAGGTTTTGCCTATCTTGGATATCTTGTATTTACCTTATTTATGACAATTGGTGCCATGGAAACCAATAAGGTTTTATTTGCAATCTTTGTACTCATCGACCTTCTATTCCTCGGGCTAACCTTAACAAGTTTTGAGCTCATGACTCATGCTTCTCACATGTTAGCTGGTGTTTCCGAACTACTAATTGCTATCCTATCTTTCTATGGATGTGGAGCAGCTGTGTTAAATACACATTTCGGCAAGACCTTCCTTCCGGTAGGAAAGCCTTTTGGAATCTTCAAATAAAGAGACTTTTTCATAGAAAAAAGGGGAAGAGAAATATCTAGCGATATTATTCTTCCCCTTCTATATGTACAATTTACATAACAGATTTATTTAACTTCCTTCTTTCTTAAAAGAATATTCCTTATGACACCTTTTGGGTCTTTGAATAAAAGTATAACCAACCAGATCACTAGCCCCAATGCCACAACCGATAACCCAAGAAAGAAATCATTTAACATATCCGTTGATGCAGGTGAAAAATAATCGCTTTGCAGTTCCACATATTCAAAGACAGCATCTACAAACCACATAATTGAAGCCCCCCAATACATCAGGCATAAGGTGCCTAATTTCAGTAAACTTCTGTTTTCGTTGCTATACCAAACAATTGTGGTAATAATCGCAGCATACACTACTACCAATAATGTCACTTCTCAGTCACCTGTCTTTCTCCTTCTTTGGTTATACTCAGAGACCTTTTCTCAATGGCCTTGGAAGCCACTACTATACCAATCCATATAAGGGTCACTGATGCTGACATTGCTAACCCAGTGGTTAGCATCTCACGAACCATTTTCACTGTATCACTTGGGGAAGCGGCTGCAGTAAGAAAGGGAAACCACGGCACCACTTCTCCATGCCATATATGTTCAAAAAACAGCAGGGCAGTCCCACCCCAAAGCATACAATTTAACCATTTTAATTTTCTACTAAATGGATATGTAGACCGCTCATCTAATAGATTGGTCTCCCGCTTAGCTTCTGGCTCCCTCTTTTTTTCTTTTGATGCAACTACATTTGTTACTACTGTTGTTACTACTGCTTCTATCCCAGGTACAATAAAGCAAGCCATAGTAATCTCCTCACTTTCTTTCTGTCGAATAAATTGATACTAGCATATATTTACAGAATTTTCTACATAAAGATTATATAAAAAATAGGGAGGAGACAGTATGCTAACATGTTAACATACTGCCTCCTAAGGTCTATCATTCTTTTCGTATCTTGGTCATAATAAGTCCACTCTTCGGTAGGGTTGGTATTTTTTTTAGGGAATACTTAAGGTTTTGTTTCGGCACATCATAATGAAGGTGATTGACCAAATAATCTGCAAATACCTCCATTACCTTTAAGGTGATGACATCTCCTGCACATCGATGTCCACTCTGTATCTTTCCACCACCTTGAGGAATAAAAGCGTATAAGTCTTTCTCCCTGGCTTTAAAACGTTTCGGTCTAAACTGATCCGGACGACTCCAAATCTTCGAGTCATGATTCGTTCCATATAAGTCCAAAATGACTAAGGTATTCTTCTTAAACACATAATTCTTCCATACAAAATCATGTTTTACTTTTGCTCCAACAAAAGGAGCGAATGGATAAAAGCGACGTACCTCTTCACAAAACATCTCCAGATACAGGGGCTCACGTTTTTTTATTCGTTCTCTACATTCGGGATAATCCTCCAGGGCTAATGCTTCAAAGGTAATAAACGTTGCAATGGCTATAATAGGTCGTATCATATTAATCAGTTCAACGGCAGCCATCTGTGGGGATAATGTATTCCCACTCTCCTTATACACGCTCATTAAATATAGAGGGCTTTTCTCATCTACAAGTTGAGTTCCTTCTCGTACTTCTATGATACTTTCCCTTACCCATTTTTCGACTTGCTTTCTTGCCGCCTTACCTTGCCGATACTTCTTACCGAATCTCCCGAATCCATATATCATAAGCCCGAAATTCTCTGCATATTGATCAATTTTTCCTTTATCATAGGAGATACCCACCCATTGACAGACACTCTCAAATAAAACCTTTTGACTCTCTTTATATAGCATCACAGAGGACTTCTTTTCCCATTTCGCCCCATATTCATCTAGGTTAGACTGGCATATATCAAGAAACTTCCTTTCATATTCCGAGGTCAGCAAGGACATAAAGAATGCTTTTCGATTTTTATGTTTCTGTCCATCTAAGCCCTGAATCGCTTTTCTCCCAAACAAGGTTTTCTGCACCCGCATAGGTGCGACACCCTTTCGTTTAAAGTATTTCTCGTTATAAAAAAGTTCTGCTGCCTCTTTCCCCATTAGAAAGGTCACTTTCTTCCCAAGAAAGCGCGCAGTGAATATGTCCGTATCTTTTAATTTCATTCGATTGGATATAAATAGATAGCCTTCCCTTAGAAAAAAAAAGGTGCTGTCAAATGGCTTAACCTTTGGAATCTGTTTTAGTAAACGCATACTCATTCCTTCTTTCAGATAGTATTATTTAATATCTTCAGTTAGAAATGAAATATGCAAATGGATTACATCCCACATAAAAAAGAAAGACACTGTCAAAAATCTTCGACGATGTCTTTCTTTACGCATTTATTCTTTCATCTGACTACTGATCTCCACCAGATTCTTTGAGATTTCATCGATCTTGCGGAAGGAAACCTCCAGGCTAGAGGCTACAGTAGACTGTATTTTTGCAGCTTCCGAGATCTCATTGGTTTGAGTCAGCGTATTCTTTACATCCATAGCCACGGCTTCAGCTTGAGTGGCAACTTCTTTGCTATGCTGCTTCGTCATATTGCTACAGTCAAATACTTGTTGTGCCTTATCCTTCGTCTCACCTTGGAGATTACGAATCTCTTCTGCACGTTGTTTTACATTATGTATAATCTGAATGCCTTCATGAACTGAAGACTGGTTATCTATAATTGCTGTTTTTGTATTCTCAATTACGGAATCAATGCTCTTAAGCATGGCGGTAATATTACCACTAGCAGCTTTGGATTGTTCCGCCAGTACTCTTACCTGCTCAGCAACAACTGCAAACCCACGACCATTCTCTCCAGCTCTTGCTGCTTCAATAGATGCATTTAATGCTAACAGATTCGTTTGAGTTGTAATACTTGAGATTGCATCTGCAAAAGTAGAGATTTCCTGCATTCGTTCTGTCAGATCATCAATTGCTTCACTGGTCGTGTTAGAAGTAGCTTCAATAGTTTTCATGCTATTCACCGCATCATCCATAAACCTTACGTATTCCTGCATGGCACCAGTAATATTATCTGCAATTGTAATCATTTCTTGAGATTGTGTAGTGATGGTGTCTGCCATCGCTTTCATCTGCTCTATGCTATTGCTAGTACTATTTACTCGCATAATCGTTTTATTGCAATCATCTATTGTTTTATCAGCAGCGGTGATGATTTTCTCATTGGCATTACCTGTGTCATCTACTGCCTGAGCTAGGTGATCCACAACCAGAACCAGACTTTCTGACGCCTCTTCACAATTCTTCACAATACTTTTTGCACTCTCTGTATCATGTAGATTAACTAATAGCTTTCGTGCTGCTTTCGCAGTGGTAATAAAGATAACACTCATAATGATATATTCTGCTGTGTACCCAGAGCCACCTGCAATTAAATCCCCCAAATTCATATCCATACGAAAATAATAAGCAACCATCATAGGAATATATCCTATTACAGCAATATTCAGAGTAAATGCCTTGTCGAAATACATACAGCTAACAGCTAAAGCAATTATATTGGTCATATAAATACCAATCGTTTTATCCGATGCCATGGCATATACAGCAATCATCAACCCAAAAATACTGATGTACTTTGCAATGCGAATCGGTATGTTCAGATGCATAGTAACCATAGGGGCAAGACAGCCTATAACACCAATAACAGATACCACAATAAGACTTGTGATGCTCGTTTCCCATATTTCGAGTAAACTCATAACTAAGATTAATGGAAATACGACAATAAAAAACGGAAGAATTTTACTAATTTTTGTACATACAACTCTGTCATTGCTTTCAAAAAAAAGCTCTTTTGTTTCCATAGAAGGCATCTCCTTTTCCTTTGAAGTTTTAATATATAGCATATATATATTATAGCAATTTATGTATTATATGGCAAATATTAGTTGTCACAAAATAGTATATTATTTAAGTATGGTAACACCTATTTTTCAATCACTTCATCTAAAAAGGTCGGCATCTCATTTCTAAATTCATAATGGAATGGCATTAGAATAGTCGTAACATTTTTATGCTTGCTAAGATGCTTACTCAAAAAGAATGAAGTCTGATTATGTAAGATCTTATCATACCAATGCTCAGATATGAATTTTATTGCAATAACCGATATATTTTCTCCAGGTTTCAGTTCAGCTTCCCTTTTCCACAAATAATCGTCCAGTGGTTTAATAATATCTCGGTAAGGAGTTTCTAGTATTACCAGATTTACTGGGATTTCAAGTTCCTCCCATTCTTTACGAAGGGAACTTGCATGTTCCGGATGCCTGCACACATGAAGCAAAGTGATATTATCTGATATGGAGTTCGCATAATTAATTGCTTTTAAAAATGGTTTATTAAAATCATGGACAAGTACAATACAGATTGTCGAAGAAGTCATATATTTATCATAATAAGGACGGAAACCGTCAAGTTTTAACTGCTCACCTATAAATGTATAATGCTTGTTGATCAGATACATCAAAAGGATAAGAAGTGGTATCCCTATTGCTAAAACCCATGCTCCATTCATAAATTTCGTACTGAAAACAACAATGGAAACTGCTAGAGTAACCAAAGCTCCAAAACCATTTATCCAACATTTATATTGCCAGTTATTCTCTTTTGTTGTAATCCATTTCTTAAACATACCAAACTGAGCTATGGTGAAAGAAATGAAAACGCCAACCGAGTATAACGGAATCAAAGCATGCACATCACTTTTAAATAGGATAACTAAGGCAGATGCACTGAAAAATATAAACAATATACCATTCGAGAAACTCAGCTTGGCTCCCCTTGAAGAAAACTGTCTTGGGACATATCCGTCATGAGCTAGTATATACATCAATTGAGGAAGGCCATTAAAAGCGGTGTTAGCTGCCAAAATAAGAATAAGGGAGGTGAAAATCTGAATTATGTAAAACATGAAATTATGGCCAAACACTGCATTAGCAATCTGGGATAATACAGTTGGACCGTTATCCTGTGCAAGAACATTTAAATTAAGAGCAAGGATAGAAATGCCACCAAAAATGAAAATAATAATTCCACCAAGGGAAAATAGAATGATTTTTGCATTCTTTCTACTAGGCGCTTTAAAACTTGGTACTGCATTACTAACAGCTTCCACACCTGTCATGGCGGAGCAGCCTGATGAAAAAGCTCTTAACATTAATACCATCATAATACCCTTAAAGGACTCTGTGGGAATGATGGATGTCGTCTGTGACTGTGTATATTGAATCGTAGTCACATCCCCTGTCAACAATCTAATTAATCCTGTGACAATGAGAATAGCCATTGAAAAGATGAATATATACGTCGGTAGACCAAATATCTTAGAAGCCTCTCGAACGCCACGGAGATTAATTAATGTTATAATTGCTATACTCACAAGAGATATCATAATCTTTTCCCACTCACCTGAAATTGCAGGGAAAGCTGAGGCAATTGCTGCGGTCGATGATGAAATACTAACAGCTACTGTCATTATATAGTCTATAATCAGTGCTGCGGCACATAAAAGAGATGCTCCTTTCCCGATATTTTCTTTCGCCACAGAATACGCGCCACCTCCCGACGGATAATGATCAATAATCTGGGAATAGGACACAATCAATATAGTTAATAGAAGTAAAATCGGTACCACAATAAACGGTATTGCATCATATGCCAGTAAGCCTATAGCCGGTAATAACACTAACAGAATTTCTTCTATCGCATAGGCAACCGAAGAAACGGCATCACTCGCCATGATAGGTAAACCCCATATTTTTGTTAATTTTTCATGTTGTAATTGACTATTCTTAATTGGTTTGCCCAATAAGAAACTTTTAATACTCATTTAGTCAGATCCTTTCTAAAAACGATTCTATAAGTATTTATCTTTGAGATTATATTCTTGCAAAGTTGAAAAATCAATCATTAATTTTGGAGGTTTATGTATAGTAAATCTCACCCTGTTGCTATATCAAAGAATAATGTTTTAAAACAAATGAGAATGTCTTATATATTTTAATATAGTTAACTTTTTACTGTTGATATATTTACTTTATTCATATTTCTAATTTTACATAACTAAGCTTAATCTACAGTAAGAATTGTATGAGAATTTCAGTGAATATAAGAAAAACGGTTGGTAAACACTAATAGAAATCTTTATGATCATAGAGATTACGACAAACTAAAAGTGAGTGTAGAGTATGTTAGATTCAAAGTATACTTCAAAGGAAATGAAAAAGGATTTATCAAAGATAGTAAAGGAAGAAGGAAAAATCGTAAAAGAATTGTCGGATGTATCCGCCAAAGCAACTGATAGTCTTGTAAATACTGTGAAAGATAAATATGACGATTTGGAAGACAAAATGAAAGCAATTGTTACAGAACGATACAGAAAAGAATAGTAAAAACGCAACAAAAAGGGGCTGTAAAAACAGCCCCTTTTCTTGTGAGATAACTCTAATATGTAATCTTACTTTTCAAAAATGTTCCTTTTCTTAAATCGTCAAAAGCTTGATTCAGCTCCTCCATCGTATTCATAACGATAGGGCCACCCCAGGCTACTGGTTCTGAGAGAAGTGTAGAACTTACGAATAACACCTGGACATTCTCCTCAGTAGCTTTGATATGCACCTGTTCACCGGAGGTAAGTTTTACTGCTGTCTTTTCCTTTACTAGCTCTCCATCAATCAGTGCATCCCCTAAGAGGGTAAATATCATGATGGAACGCTCACTTTCCGTATGTAAGGTAATAGCTGCATTAGCATTCAAATGTATGTCATAATAATCCAGGGGGAGATATTGACTCATATATCCTTTGTTCCCTTCATATTCTCCTGCCAATAATCTCAATTTCCCATTATCCAGTAAAATCTCTGGAATCTCGTGATTTTTGATGCTGTGATACGCAGGTGGAACCATCTTATCCTTTTGAGGAAGATTAAGCCACAGCTGTACGCCTAACATTCTTTCGGATGCCGGAAGCTTTTCTTCATGGAGTATGCC
>JAEYRR010000225.1 GCA_023435505.1 Bacillota bacterium
TTCTATATTTTGTAAAGCACCCAAGACAGGTTTTTACGAGGGATTTTCTCTTAGAACAGTTGTGGGACTATAGCTTCCTAGGAGATTCGAGAACCATAGATATACATATACAAAGAATCAGAAAGAAACTTGGAATGGAACAAGAATTAATAACAGTGTTTGGAGTTGGTTACAAATATGTCCCAACGGAAAAATAGAAGATGGTGGGGATTACGTGCAAAAACATTTGTAGGTCTGTTTGTAGCCTTTATTTTTGGCTGCCTGGCTCTAACTTATAGCGTTAGCAACCAGATCAATAATCGAAATGAGACACAGATCAAGAAGGATATTGGTATCCTTAGGAACTCTACTACAGTGTACGTAAGGCAGACCCTTATGTTGAATTCTGCCAACAATGATGAGGTAAGCTTTCAGGAACTTGCCACCAATATTATATCAGACTTGTATGGAGCAGGGATGAGGCATGTTGCTTTATACGACAGTAAGGGAAATCTTCTGATGGCTTCCCGAAATTCTCTGTTTGCCACAGGGAATATGGCTGACTTAGTGAAGGCTGTGGAAGGCTATGCATCCTACACGATTGTTAGGGATAATAAGGATCAGCTGATTGTGTGGTTTTCCATGCCTGTCAGTGTAGCAGAAGAGCGAATAGGTATTGTAAGATATTATCTAGATTATACAGATCTGCTTGTAGACGGGAAGGAGAATGCTTTTACCATATTACAAATCGCGATTCTTATTTTTATTATGACGTTTCTTATTGTTATTGTTATGATTCGTAGACTTCTATCTCCAATTCAGCAACTGGCAGGTCTTTCAAATCAGGTTGCGGATGATCTGAAGAAGGATAAATTTGATGAGAAGCGATATCTTTTCCTTACACAATCTAGTCGTAAGGATGAACTGGGGGACTTAAATAATAACTATAGAATCATGTTGCAGACAGTACAAAATCAATTGGAGAAGCTGCAAAGTGATAAGAATCAAATCTATGAGTTGATGAAAAGCAGAAAAGAATTCTATGATAATGTTACTCATGAATTAAAGACACCTCTTACCACGATTAATGGTTATGCCCAGCTTTTGCAGGATAACGGCGCAGAGGATAAGGAACTGTTCCAAAAAGGAATTCAGAATATTATGGAGGAAAGTGTTAGACTTCATAGAATGGTAATACAACTATTGGAAATGTCTAATGGAGAGCAGTACAAGAATTGGGAAACCATTGATTTGGTCTCAGAGTTAAGAGATGTATCGGAAGCCATGGAGTTAAAAGCCAAGAGATATGGTAGTCATATTGAGTTTGGAGAAACAAAGGCGGTTAAGATAACTGCCATAAAAGACCGTGTACGGGAGGTCTTTGTTAATGTGATCGACAATGCAATCAAATATGGTATGAATCCTCAAACAATACAGATATCCCTATCTAAAAAGAAAAATTGGGTGGAAATCATAATTTCCAATGAAGGGAAGAGTATAACAAAAGAGGAAGCAGCTCATATATTTGAGCCATTCTACCGTATTAACAAGCAACTATCCAGAGAGCAGGGAAGTGCCGGACTGGGCCTTTCCATATGTATGCAGATTATGAAAGAGCATCAGGGCGATATTAATGTAGCAAGCAATAATGGAAGAATAAGCTTTATTATACAGTTTCCTATGAAACACGGGAATGAGTAGTAAGAGAGTTTATATCCCTAAACGATATGTGTTAGTAAGGTGATTATTATGAAACGACAAAGGTTATTGGCAATAGGTATCATTATTGCACTTGTGCTGACTGGTTGTAGCAGCTATGAGACAAAAACATACATATTAGAAGATATTACTGATGGTGAGGTTCGTACTCATATAGATATTGATAGAATTTATGACTATTGTTACAATATCAGTACTTATGGGAATGAGGATCTTGCAAAGAATAGGACAGCCTGGTGGAGTCCTGCAATAGACAGGCGAATTATTATAAATCAGCATAATAATGGTAATAATACCAACTATATTAATAAAGTAGATTACGAGTACGGATTTTCAGAGCCAACTGGAGAGAAAAAGTGGGATAGCTATGATATACCATTGGGAATTTCCCCCAATGGGAAATATATGTTATATGAAAGAAGACTGTCAGATGTCCGTTATCTCATCCTTTATGATTATGAATCACTTGATAATATCATTATAACCATGATTGATCCGAAGATTATTCCAACAACGTTGTTTGAGCCAGTGTTTTGCTGGTCAAAGAATGGAAATCAGCTAGTATATGGTTGGAAATATCATGGTAAAGCGAAACATATTCTTGCACTTAACGGAGATTACTATTATAATGATTGGAGATATGGCAAGGAAAGTATATATAGTATTCAATGTTATAATGTTGCAAAGAAAGAGACTACTAAGGTATATGAACTAGGTGATTGGATGTTTCATGAAAAGGTATACGACTACAGCATTCAGATTAATGATAATGGGATGGCCCTAATTTTTAGTAATGATGACAAATGGTTGTATTGCTTCAATATATTGAAACCATCACAACATAAGATTATTAAAAAACAGAACTCCTTATTAGAACACTACTGGCTTGGTGAGCAGGGAATCTATATTCAGGATGATTATAAGGGAATCGTATATTATCAGTTTGACAGTGATAAATGGGAGTTGCTTAGTAGTGAAACAAAGGATGATGAAATTGATCATTTTGTTGCATCAAAAGATGGCAATACATTATACTTTACCGTTCGTCAAAAGCCTAAAACCTATGCGGAGCAGACTGATAATAGGGTCTGGGATGTATACCGCTATAGCGTTGACACACAAGATTTGGAATGTATGTATCAAGGCGCTGACGATGTAATAGGACTGGATTTAAGTAGTGATGAGAATAACCTAATGCTGGAGATGAGGGATTATTCCTATCATAACAGATATAAGGACTCTCTTTTGACCAGACTTTTTGTCTTTAAGTCATAGCTCTTAGGTGCAGAAGAGTAAGAATAGAAAGTGGATGGTAATAAAGAATGTGTGGAATATGTGGATTTATTGGTAATACCAAAGAGTATAACAGAGAGCAAGTATTATCCAATATGATGAAAAAGATTTATCACCGTGGACCGGATGATGCAAAACAGTATATTGATGATAAAGCTGCTTTAGGCTTTCAACGACTTAGTATTATTGACCTTGATCATGGTGCTCAGCCTATGCAGAACGAGAATAAAGATGTGACAATCGTATTTAACTGAGAGATTTACAACTTTCCAAAGCTAAGAGAGGAACTTACTGCTCTTGGTCATACGTTTGCCAATCAGGCGGATACTGAAGTTTTAGTACATGGTTACGAGGAATACGGTGTAAAGCTTCTTAACAAGCTGCGCGGTATGTTTGCATTCGGTATCTGGGATCAAAAAGAAGATCTGTTTTTTGCAGCCAGAGATTTCTTTGGAATTAAACCATTTTATTATGCTGTTGTTAAAGACACCCTGGTATTTGCGTCTGAGATTAAGAGTATCTTAGAGTACCCATTATATCAGAGAGCAGTAAATGAGGAAGCTCTGGAACAATATTTAAGCTTCCAGTATTCCGTCTTACCAGAAACCTTCTTTAAGGGTATCTATAAATTGGAACCAGGACACTATCTGTTATGGAAGAATAAAAAATTAACTGTAAAACAGTATTATAATCCAATGTTTGATCCAGATCAGGAAGCCAATGAGGATGAACTGGAAGCAGAGATTAAGGCAGCCTTAAAGGATTCTATGGAGGTTCATAAAATCAGTGATGTAGAGGTTGGTTCCTTCCTATCTAGTGGTGTGGATTCCAGTTATGTAGCCAAAGGCCTTGGAGAATGCAAGACCTTTACAGTTGGATTCTTGGATGAGAAGAGTCGTTTTAATGAGATTAGCTATGCCCGTAATCTATCTAAGCTGATAGGCGTAGAGAATTATAGCAAGGTAATTACTACTGAAGAATACTGGGATATCGTTCCTTCTGTTATGTATTATATGGACGAGCCTTTAGGAGATGCAGCCAGTGTTGCACTTTATTTCGTAAATCAGGAAGCTAGAAAACGTCTGAAGGTTGCTTGGTCAGGAGAAGGTGCTGATGAGTTCTTCGGTGGATATAATATTTACCATGAAACTTGGGATCTTAGAGGCTGGAAGCGAGTTCCGAAGTTTATTAAGAAACCACTTGGAGCAATAGCTACTCATCTACCTAACATTAAGGGTAAGAGTTGGTTAATTCGTGGTTGTAAGCCTATCGAACAGACTTTTATCGGGAATGCCAATGTATATTCCAAGAAGGAAAGAGAAGCTATATTAAAACATCCAGTGGGTGCTCCATCTGCATATGATTATGTTAGTAAATACTATAAGGAAGCAGAGGCATTGGATGACCTTGGCAAGATGCAGTATATTGATATGAAATGCTGGCTTCCAGGAGATATTCTTCTAAAAGCTGACAAGATGAGTATGGCGAACTCTGTCGAGGTTCGTGTACCATTCCTAGATCGTAAGGTATTTAATGTGGCAAAGAAAGTTCCACCAAAATATAAGGTTACAAAAAATGCGACTAAGTATATCTTCCGTAAGGTAGCATATAAGGAGTTGCCAAAGCAAACTGCAGAGAAAAAGAAACTGGGCTTCCCAATTCCTATGGCTCTTTGGTTAAAAGAAGACAAATACTACAATGAAGTAAAGACGTTGTTCTCCAGTGAGGTAGCAGGAAAGTACTTCCACAGAACGAAGCTGTTACAGATGCTAGAAGAGCATAAATCCGGCAAGAAGGACAACTATCGTAGAATCTGGCTCATTTACGTATTCCTTGTGTGGTATAATGTTTACTTTGAAGAAGGCGGAATTGATTCAAAGCATTCAGGATTAAAAGAACTAAAGGCAGAACAATAGGCTGTTAAGATAAAGTTGGAGGAGATATCATGTTAGATTTAAAATTTGTCCGGGAAAATCCGGAGATTGTTAAGCAGAACATTCGTAATAAATTTCAGGATAGCAAGCTTCCTCTTGTGGACGAAGTCATAGCCCTTGATTTGGAAAGCAGAAATGCAAAACAGGAGGCTGATTCCCTTCGCGCGGAAAGAAACAGCATCAGTAAGCAGATCGGTGGACTTTTTGCCCAAGGCAAGAAGGAAGAAGCAGAAGAATTGAAAAAGAAGGTTACGGAAAAGTCTGACCGTCTCGCTGAATTAGAGCAGAAGGAAACGGAGCTTGCAGAAAAGATTAAGACTATTATGATGACTATTCCAAATATCATAGATCCAAGTGTTCCAATTGGTAAAGATGATAGTGAAAATGTAGAAGTACAGCGTTATGGGGAACCAGTTGTTCCTGATTTCGAGATTCCTTATCACACAGAGATTATGGAAAAACTAAATGGAATTGACTTAGATGCAGCTAGAAAAGTAGCTGGTAACGGCTTCTATTATCTCATGGGAGATATTGCAAGATTACATTCAGCAGTCATCTCCTATGCGAGAGATTTTATGATTAACCGTGGTTTTACCTACTGCGTACCACCATTTATGATTCGTAGTGATGTAGTTACCGGTGTTATGAGCTTTGCTGAGATGGATGCCATGATGTATAAGATTGAAGGAGAGGATCTCTACTTAATCGGTACCTCAGAGCACTCCATGATTGGTAAATATATCGATACTATTGTACAGGAGGATACTCTTCCTCATACCTTAACCAGCTATTCTCCTTGCTTCAGAAAAGAAAAAGGTGCCCATGGTATTGAAGAACGAGGAGTTTACCGTATCCACCAGTTTGAAAAGCAGGAAATGATTGTTGTATGTAAGCCGGAAGAGAGCCCAATGTGGTTTGATAAGTTATGGCAAAATACTGTGGATTTGTTCAGAAGCTTGGATATTCCGGTAAGAACTTTGGAATGTTGTTCTGGTGATTTGGCAGACCTTAAAGTGAAATCCATTGATGTTGAGGCTTGGTCTCCAAGACAAAACAAATACTTTGAAGTTGGTAGCTGCTCTAACTTAGGAGATGCTCAGGCAAGAAGATTAAAGATTAGAGTTGTGGGTGAAGGCGGTAAGTACTTTGCTCATACCTTAAACAATACGGTTGTTGCTCCTCCTAGAATGTTAATTGCATTCTTAGAGAATAATCTGAATGAGGATGGAAGTATCAGAATTCCTGAATCACTTCGTCCTTACATGGGTGGCAAGGCTGTCATTGAACCTTAAGTAATAGTAAAAGCTGTGGTAATAAGCCACAGCTTTTTTTATAGATTAGAACGATCCGTGTTTTTAGAATAAGCAAGTCTAAAGAGTTCCTCTTTGGAGTGAATAGCTAATTTGCTGTATATGTTTTTACGATAGGATTTTTGCGTTTCAACAGATATGTTCATGATTTTGGCAATGGAGACTCCGGTATAGCCTTTTAATATTAGATCTACCAATACTTTTTCCTGGGGAGTAAGGGGTGTATATTGATCCTCTTCTGGTATAGACGGCGAGCTCTCTTTAAGTTTCGTAGAGTTCTTCGTACTAGATGGTATAAGGAAATATTGTTTTGCATTGGAAGCAGCTTTTCTTTTTGACAGATATAGGTCATTAGCTAATATATTAGCAAACACTATATGAGTGATGATTATTGCAAAACGGGTTGTTGTTTCAGAATTGATATAAAATTGAAGTAATGAATTTATAGTAAACGGGTTAATCAGCACTCCAATAATGATACAAAATAAATAGATATACATATTTCTTTTTCTCATTACAAATCACCTCAAATACGTCAGTAGCTCATTGTTGCCCTCCTTCTATATTACCAATATTTTGGAAAAAATCAAGTAATAATGTTTAAAAATGGGAAAAAACATAAAATAATCCATAGTATACCCCCCATTAGTGGGTAGTATGCTGAAAGTATATTTAATATAATTGTAAAGAGTTGCACAGAATGGTTTTGTTCCCCCACAAGTTCCACATTCTGCTAATTCTATATGAAATAATGCAAAAAGGGACGATGGCAATAATGCCAGCGTCTCTTTTTATGGTGAATAAGAAGCTTAATCGTAAGAGGCCGTCGCTTAGTGCGGCAGCCTCTTAAGGTGTTAAATCAACTTGCTATATCTTCGTCCATTATTTCAACAGTAGCTATTTTATCTATACTAATAATTTTATGAACATCATCTTCGGAA
Source organism: Bacillota bacterium (assembly GCA_023435505.1). Classification (GTDB taxonomy): domain Bacteria; phylum Bacillota; class Clostridia; order Lachnospirales; family Lachnospiraceae; genus KM106-2. Next base: position 7,177 of record JAEYRR010000225.1, read on the forward strand.
TTTATCGGATAAGTAATATGTACCCACTCTTTTCCAACATTATGTATATTACATTCTAATATTGGTCCAAGTTCATTATAGTCGTTAGATTGGCAGAATGTAAGACGGCAATTCCTGTGTTCTGCATTTTCTAAAACAGGGTAAATAGGATTTGGAATCTCTATAGCTGCAGAACTATGTGCCAAATGAAGTCTTTCTAAATGGACAATTAATAATGTGGCAAGGGTTAACAAAGCAATTACAATGTAAAACACAGGACTGTTAAGTAAATGTATCAGCATATTTGATCACCTGCTTTTCTGAGTAGTGTGAAACTGACGAAATTATACATTGATTAAAATTAATTTACAACGTGAAATATACACAAAAAAGAAGTAGAATTTTATATATAATGCACAAGAGATAGTTTAGGAGAATGAAAGATATATTAGATGGAGATTCTATTAGAGCAGAAATACGAATAGAAAGGGTGTTAATATGTCTAATCAGAATACAATTGATTTACTAAAGGAATGCAATGCAGGAGTCAAAATGGCAGTTTCCTCCTTTGATGAGGTACTAGATAAAATAAAAAATCCAAAATTAAAGGATCTAATAGTGGAAAGCAAGACAACTCATGAGAAATTAGGTGATGAGACACATATGCTGATAACAAAGAACAATGACACTACAAAGGAACCTAATCCGATTGCTAAGGCGATGTCATATATGAAGACTAATATGAAGATGATGCAACATCCCGGAGACCAGGAAATAGCTGACCTTTTAACAGATGGTTGCAACATGGGAATAAAGTCACTTTGTAAATATATGAATGAGTATTCTGAAGCCGATTATGAATCCAAAAATATAACGAGAGAAATCATTAAAGTAGAAGAGAAATTAATGGTGGATTTGCGTGAATTCTTGTAATGGTATCATAAATAAGAAATCCTAAGGACAAAACCGTAGGATTTCTTATTTATTTTATGGTTAGATTAATCTTTTCTGAAAAAGTAAAAAAATATGGAAGAGCTAGGTCTTTTGGTATATGATAAAACTATCCAAACTGAAAGGGGTATATGTTTTCCTTCCGAAAACATGATTATCGTATGTATGCTATAGAAACAATAAATTTAACGAAGTATTATGGAAAATCTAGAGGTATTATTGACAGTAACCTAACTGTGGAAGAGGGTGATATCTTCGGTTTCATCGGCCCTAATGGAGCTGGTAAAAGTACCACAATACGTTTGCTTTTAGGAATGATTAAACCGACCAACGGCAACTGTTACATATTCGGTAAGAACTGTACTACACAGGGTAAGGACATTCTGAAAGAGGTTGGCTATATGCCGTCAGAAGCTCAGTTTTATGGACAGTTAAGAGTGGAGCAGGTGATAAAACTGGTTGCAGACTTACATAGGAAGGATTGTGCAAAGACAGCTTTAAGACTTTGTGAACGTTTTCAGATTGATACAAAGAAAAAGGTGGAGGACCTTAGTCTAGGAAATAGACGAAAGGTAAGCATAGTATGTGCGATGCAGCATGATCCAAGGCTGTTAATTTTAGATGAGCCGACTTCAGGATTAGATCCCTTGATGCAAAAGGAATTTTTCTCTGAACTGAAGGAAAGAAATGAAAAAGGAGCTACGATCTTTCTTTCCTCTCATGTGTTAGCTGAGGTACAGGAGTATTGCAGGAAAGCAGCAATCATTAAGGAAGGTAAACTGGTTGCCTGTGGGTTAGTAGAAGAGCTGGCAAAAACCAATATGAAGCGAGTTTGTATTAAAGGGTTAGAAGAACTTCCAAATCTAGGGAATGTGGTAGATCTAAAACAGCAGGATGATGAATTCGATTTTTTATACAAAGGTCATTCACAAGAACTGGTGTCAGC
>JAEYRR010000233.1 GCA_023435505.1 Bacillota bacterium
CATATGTACCATTCTGTAGCTATTGTGATCTTAAACGTTGGGGGCATCATTCTGAATGGAAGGCCAGTTCTAAGAAAATAGAAGAGTATATTTAGGAGAAAAGTCAATATGAAGTATATTACCTTGAATAATGGTGTAGAGATTCCTCAACTTGGTATTGGTGGGTTTGCACAGGGAACCCAGGAAATCATTCAAGCACTGGAGCTAGGATATCGATTAATTGATACAGCAGCTCAGTACGGAAATGAGGAGCAAATAGGAGTAGCAATAAAGAATAGCAATGTAGCTAGATCGGAAATCTTTCTGTCCACAAAACTATGGACAGAGGATATTCGACAAAGAAAAGTGCGGGAAGCTTTTTTTAAAAGCCTAAAAAGATTACAGGTAGAATACGTTGATATGTATTTAATCCACTGGCCTCAAGAAGGCTATGATGAGGCCTGGCTGGAGATGGAAAAGCTCTATGAAGCTGGTTATATCAGGGCAATAGGTGTCAGTAACTGTCATAAGGTCCATTTGGACCGGATAGAACAGGTGGGTTCTATTGTTCCTACAGTGAATCAGGTAGAGTCTCATCCTATGTTCAGCAATCAAACTTTAATAGATAGCTGTATAAACAAGGGGATACAGATCGAAGCCTGGTGCCCCCTAGGCGGAACCTACGGTCATTTATTAGAGAATAATAGTATTCAGCAGTTAGCCAATGAACTTGGAAAAACGCCAGCACAGATTATATTGAGATGGCATATGCAAAGGAACATTATTACATTTCCAAAATCCGCTCATCTTGATCGAATGCAATCTAATCTTGATATATTTAATTTTACCTTATCAGATGCAGAAATGGATCGTATTAATGCATTAGAGACAGGAAGAAGGATAGGACCAGATCCGGAAAACTTTAATTTTTAATGTAGGAGAATATATGAATAGGGAACTTAGAGAAGCGTTACCTTGGCGACAAGATGATGAGTTGATATTAGGTCATGAACAGAAAATATGGCGTAGTCGGATTGCCGCTATGTCATATTATATTAGTTCAGATGATAAATCTGTCATGGCTATAGGAGCTGGCAGTATACAAATTAAACAGCTATTGGCTGAGGATGTCCGCTATATATCCGTTGACTATAAGAAAACAGCTGAGGATACGTTAGTATATGATTTTAACAAATATGAGTTTCCTGATGAAAAAATAGATGTAATTGTTGCGGCAGGAATATTAGAACATATTTCAGACCCTGAATGGTTTTTGAATCGTATAACAGAGAGTTGCAATAAATTAATTCTTTCCTATAAGGGAAGAGAAGCATTTGCTGAGCAAATGTTATACACCAGTGAAATCATCGATTATTTGAAGGAAAAAGGATTTATTATTACTCAGCGAGAGCAATCGCTAGGAGAGTACTGGACGCTAATTGCGTGTTTTGAAAAGATGGTACCAGAAAAATTAAGTAAAAGTACAGTTTGTACTGGCTGTGGTGCCTGCACGAACAGTTGTGGGGAACATGCCCTAGAGATGCACTATGATTCTAATGGATTTTTAAAACCGATTTGTACGGTAGAGAAATGTATCTCCTGTGGAAAGTGTATTCAGGTATGTCCAACACTAAAACCAGTTATTAAAGAAACTTTTTCTATCGATTGTTATGCAGCCTGGGCATCGGATGAGATCAGAATGCAGTCCTCATCAGGTGGAGTATTTTCGGTCATAGCTAACTATGTAATTACTCATAATGGCTATGTGTTTGGAGCTGCTTGGGAGGATGGGATGTATTGTCATCATCAGGGTATATCTAAGCTGGAGGATATCCCAAAACTGAGACATTCCAAATATGTACAGAGTAATACAGGAAACACTTTTTGTCAGGTAAAGGAACTACTGAAACAAGGTATTTTAGTAGCTTATATAGGTTGTCCCTGTCAAATCGCAGGGTTAAAAGCATATCTGGGAAAACAGTATAATAACAAAAACTTATTAACAATTGATGTAGTTTGCTTTTGTGTACCATCTAATCAAGTATTTAGAAGGTACCTAGATGAAACGTATGGAATAGAAAATGTAAAAAATGTTATTTTTAGAGATAAAGAAAAAGGTCAGTCACCAGTAGGATATAGAGTTGAATTGACTAATGGAGATACTTTATTTCCCAGTGTTGGAGATGATGCTTATCATCGAGCATTTCATGGTGTTTTAGCTAGGAATGATGTATGTGAGGATTGTCAATTCGCAGATTTTCCAAGGCAGGGAGATATAACAATAGGTGACTTCTGGGGAATTAACCAACATGACCCTTCCTGGGAAGATGGACGAGGAACCAGTCTGATACTTACCAATACAGAGAGTGGAAAAGATACTGTTAATAAGATTGCAGACCAGTTTTCAAGAATAGAGAAGGTTCCATTAGAATGGTGTCTTGGAAAAGGAAATCGTTTTGCTAATGATGGAAGAAAAGGACATAAAAATAGAGAGTATTTCAAACAGATGCTGCTGACAAAAACATTTGCACAGTCGGTTGATGCAGCACTGAAAGATACCTATGACATAGGGGTAGTATGCTTTCAGAATAGAAATATTGGAAACAATCTGACGAATTACGCATTGTACCAATTACTAAAGGATAAGGGATACACTATCTGCATGATCGATATTCCTGAGGACACTATGTTTGCTGGAATGTTAGCTCCTATTATTCCATTTGAATTATTTTTAAAGAATCCCTATCCAGCTTATGCATGGGCTGCAAAGCGTCCAGATAGAAGGTGCCTTGAAGAGTTAAATTCACAGTGTTCATTTTTTGTTGTTGGATCAGATCAAATATGGAGAAGCAGATTCGTAAAAGGAACAGATTATCATTCCTGTTTACCTTGGGTAAAGTCTGCGAAGTATAAGATGTCTTATGGAACATCATTTGGAGTGGAGCAATTTGAAGACGACGGTGATATAAAAGATAAAATGAAGTTTTACTTAAACCGTTTTCAAAATATATCAGTTCGAGAACAGTCAGGTGTTGACATATTAAATAAGACTTTCCAAGCAAAAGCAGAATGTGTATTAGACCCGGTACTTATGTGTAATAAAAAATATTATGAAGAAATGGCTAAGATAGGGACAATACGCCAGACTAGAGAAGCTTTTATTGGTGCTTATATTTTAGATATGACCAAGGAAAAAGAGGCCATCATTAAGTGTCTTGCTTTTGAAAATACCAATAACAGATATGAATTGATCTTAGATACAGACGGTGCTTTGTATAGTGGTCAGTATGGGGGGGAATTGTCGGGATTATCTGAGCCGTCAATAGAAGAGTGGCTTGCTATGATTAAAAACTGTGAGTTTTTTATTACAGATTCAGTTCTTGGTATCTGTTTTGCTCTATTATTTCAAAAAGAGTTCTGTGTTGTATTTTCGCCAAAAAGCTGGCGGGGGATAGAACGCATAAAGAATATTCTGAAGTTGGTCCACTTAGAAGAACGTTTAGTTGCAATTGATGATATGCAGGCCATTCATGAGTGTTATAGCAATAAAATAGACTATAGTACTGTAAATAGGTATTTAGAGATAGAACAAAGAAAGAGCATGCAATGGTTAGAAAAAGCATTGAATGAAGCAGATACTTTTATAGGGAATTATGATACTTATGATATGTATTGTGAAATGCATAATGATATGCAGAAGAAATATTATAAAAACCGTCAGGAACAATTTATACTTCAAAAAGTATTACAAGATATGAAGTTTAGAAGTATGCAGAGGAGAGACAAAGCTGTGAATATAGTAGGCTGGGGAACTGGAGTATGCTTTAGGAGAAATATTGGACAGATTAAAGAATTCAGTAATATGAAATATGTTGTTGATAGTGATCCCCAAAAATGGGGTAGGTCTTTTGAAGGGGTTACTTGTATTTCGCCCAAAGAGTTAGAAAAAATGCAGGATGTGTTAGTCATCATAATGGTTGATAGTACTACAGTTGCATTTGAGATTGTAAAGAGCATCATGCAACTTGGTATTAGTCAATTTGAATATGTGGTCAACTACTTGGAGTTTATAAAGCAATAATGCAAGGAAAGAACAGAGGGTAGCATATGAAAGAGTATCTGGAAAACATCTACGGTAAGTTGCTATTTACAGATATCGCAGTAAACGGAGATATCGGCTGGTTTTGTAATATCTATTTTAGCAGCTTATTCAGAATTGATTTGACAAGTGGAGTAATTAAGTTAGAGACATTACTGCCAGAACAAAGTAAATGTGATTTTAACCAGTATGGTCCAATAGCCTTGTATGGGAATAAATTAGTTATTGCTCCACGAAATGGAAAGTATATTCTGCTTTATGACATTACTGATCAGAAAATTAAACAACTAGAATTTGACATGAAGGGTTTTGAACAGGAAGACCAGAGAGTTAATCTGTTTTGTGGAGTACAGGTAATTGGTAATCAAGCAGTGCTGATACCAGGACGATACCATGCCATCATAAGGATTAATCTGGATACAGAAGAGCTGACCTATCTAGAAGAATGGTATGAGGAGATAAAGCAGCATACCAGAGATTTAGAGAATTTAATATTTAAGAAATGCTATCAAAGCTCAGAAGGAGATTATCTTTTGCCATGTGTGCAAACAAATAGAATTGTCAGATTTGATCAGAGCTTTAACACCTATGAAGTAATAGTTGTTAATAC
>JAEYRR010000247.1 GCA_023435505.1 Bacillota bacterium
ATCCAGCCTTTAGGCGCTTCTATTCTTCCCATCTGGATACCGGTTAAAGTCTCATATAACTTCTGCGTTACAGGTCCCATCTCCGTCATACCACTTGGGAAACAGATTTCCTTACCATGGTCAACAACTTTACCAACAGGGGAAATAACAGCCGCTGTTCCACACAAACCACATTCTGCAAAATCCTTAACCTCTGATAGAAGAACTTCTCTCTCTTCCACTTGAAGACCTAAATAGTCTTTAGCAACCGTTACTAAGGAACGGCGGGTGATGGATGGAAGAATACTATCAGAATGTGGCACAACTACTTTGTTATCCTTAGTAACAAACAAGAAGTTGGCACCACCGGTTTCCTCAACCTTGGTTCTGGTAGCCGCATCCAAATACATATTCTCGTCATAGCCGTTTAAGTGTGCTGTCTGAATAGCATGTAAGCTCATGGCATAGTTAAGACCTGCTTTGATATGTCCGGTTCCGTTAGGAGCTGCTCGATCAAAATCTGAAACACAGATAGTAAGCGGCCTTACTCCACCTTTAAAATATGGGCCAACTGGAGTAGTGAATACTCTAAACTGATATTCATCCGCAGGCTTTACTCCGATAACAGGACTACTTCCAAACATATATGGGCGAACATATAAGGTGGCTCCAGAGCCATATGGTGGTACATAATCCTGGTTAGCCTTCACAGTTGCAACCACAGCCTCCACAAATCTATCCTCTGGAAATACCGGCATCTCAAGTCTCTTTGCAGAATCAGCCATACGTTTGGCATTAAGATCTGGACGGAAGGTTACAATACGACCATCTTCAGTAGTATACGCCTTTAGTCCTTCAAAAATAGTCTGCGCATATTGAAGGACACCAGCACATTCGCTGATTACTACCTGATCGTCAGTTGTCAATCCGCCTTCTTCCCATGCACCTTCACGATAATTTGCAACATATCTCTGCTCAGTCTTCATGTAGCCAAAGCCGATATTTTCCCAATCAATATTCTTCTTTCCCATCTTAGTACTTCCTTTCTTCTCATTAAACTCTGCATATGTAAAGCATAGCCTCTATGTTTATTGCAATTATTATAGCATTGCAGTTTCTTAACTACAACTTTATAATTATTTTTTTCTTTGGTAACCCTTATCCTTCTTTTAAAATGATTGTAACTGATGATATAGAGATTCCTGTCTATCCTGCTTAACAGGAAAACTCTTTCGATACTCTTTTACATTCATACTGAGTTCTTCTATTATGAGGCCTTCCTTATCTTCCATAGTATTTACGATAGTTCCGTCAGGTGCAATAATACTGCTATTACCTGAATAATAATCATGATTCATCTGCCCTACACAATTGCAAGCCACAATATAGCATTGGTTTTCAATCGCTCGCGCTTTCAGTAAGGTGGAGAAATGGTCTTTTCTGGTCTCTGGCCAGTTCGCCGCTACCACAATAATCTCGGCTTTTTTTGACGCAGCCTGAAAGATCTCCGGAAATCGTAAATCATAACAAATGAAAGTAGAGACCCACTGGTCTTTGATTTTACATAAGCCCAGGTGGTCTCCCTGTTTAAAATACAGATTTTCCTTACTATAAGAGAAGGGATGTATCTTGATATAATCAGAGATAACCTCCCCTTTCGGATTAATAATCGTATAGTGATTCTCAGCGGCATCAGATCCTTTTCTTACCCAGCCAAAACCCACATGAATAGAATGGGCTATCGACATTTTTTTCACCTCAGACACCGTATAGTACGCTCCATTCTCCATCGTCTCCTCCACTACAGGAAGATTCATGGAGAATCCTGTAAAACTCATTTCTGGAAATAGAATCAGATCTACCCCCGCCACAGATGCCTGATTTATGTATGTTCTTGCTACTTCTATATTCTGTATTTTATCTTCCCAGTAAATGTGAGACTGACATACTGCTACCTTCATACTACTTACCTTATTATTTTCTTTCTCAATTTTTCTTTATACATTTCCTTGTCAGCCAGATTGATCCACATATCTATATCCGCCTTTTGAGGATGCTTTGCAATATGGTAACCAATACTGACACTAATTGGGTGCTTGAAATTAGATCTTGCTGCTTCCTTCTTCACCATATCTCTAAATTGCTTGTTTTTCTCTTTCATCGTGCTGTCCGTGTGGTTAACACCTAGAGCGATAAATTCGTCTCCTCCATAGCGTATCAAGATATCATCCCTAAATACCTGACGCATACAGTTTGCCACAATCATAATTGCCTTATTGCCCCTATCATGACCATATACATCATTAATTATTTTCAATTCATCCATATCAAAAAATTGAACCATAATACTATCCTTAGAATTCTCATATCTGGTAACCAATTCACTAATACGTTTTTTATAGCCAAATCGATTATATAGACCAGTCAAAGAATCCGTCTCATATAAATCCTCTAATTTACAGATGGTCAGATTCTCTATACGGTGGATTCGAAGTTGTTCCATAGAATTAGCTATCTTTCTTACATAACTCCCTATAAAATCATTGGTAATATTAGCCTGATTCCCTGCAAAGGCGATAAAGCCATAACAATGATCTCTAAAATGTAACGGCATAAAATAAGCAATATCCTCATGTTCTTTATTCGTGCAATTAGAATTATCATTAATAAGGTTAACTACATCATTGAATTCTAACTCTTCATAGGAGGCGTATTTACCATAATCATAGGCCACTGGTACACAGAAGCTAGAGTCATAACAGGAGACACTCTTCTCATAATCCAATAATTTCTCAATGACCTCAGATTCATTCTCAAGCATATTTACCACAGACTGATTCAGACATACAAAGAATTTTTTGACAAATCTACTGGGTACATGATCTCTTATACTGGAAATAAAGTCCTCATAATTTCTACAGCCTATTAAATCATCCTCCATCATACTGGCTAGTAAGTTCATCAGTCTTATCTCCATATCATATTGATAAAACTGACTACTGAATTCATCAAAAGATACCTCTGGTTTACTATTGCAGCCACAGCTCTCCCGTATGCATAATTCATATGGAATATAAAAATCTATATTATCCTTTTCTCCAAGTATATTCTGAATCAGTAATTTTACTGCCTCCGTGCCCATTTTTTTCTTTGCCCTTCCTATGGAAGTGATGCTTGGATGACATATTTTAGTCTGCATTATGTTGTCAAAGCCTGTGACAGCAACGTCCTTAGGTACATCATAACCTAATTTCTGCAACTCCCAACATATGGTCAGAGCCATTAAATCATTGGCACAGATAAATGCATCAGGCTGTTTTTTGTCCTCATCCAAAAAGTAATGCACAGCATCAATAGCACCATCCATCGAATAGTTGGCATTATAGATATCATCATCAGAAACCACAATCCCATTTTCCTGTAACACATCCTTAAATGCCTTTATTCTAAGATTGCTCTCCGTGTTGTTTTTAGGCCCAGCAACCATTTTAAACTTCTTATACTGGTGCACCTTTACCATATGCTCAACCAGGGATCGCATGGCAACATAATTGTCAGTTCCCATATATCCAAATTCCTTCATTCTACGGTCTGTACTAATGACAGGAGTGTCAAGGGCACTCAACTTTATACTAAGACGCTGCACTACTGACTCTGCAAAGACTGTATTCGAAATAAATACAATCCCATCATACAGAGTATAATCAGGAAGATCAAAAATATCGTACTCACCCTTACAAAATGGATGATTTTCATCCATTCCACCCATACAGGTATAAACATGTAATGCACAATGGTAAAGATCCGCAGCTTCATACATACCGTCTAAAAGTTCTATACGGTAATCCATATTCCAGCCCACAACAATTACAGCTATATGAATTTTTTCATTATGATCATTACTCATCTCTGCCCCCATAATACTACAAAAATCATGTAGTTAACTACATACATCTATGTGCTTCTATGACTTTTGCACTATGTATAATAGTAATATTACCACATTTTATATGTATTTACAAGATTATGGAATATCAGAATTAGAGAATTAAGTAATTGAAAGTAATTTAATTCATATACTTGCCAAATTTTTCATCTAACTATATACTATTGGATATCAGTTAGACTATCTAAAACAAATGGGTGAGACTATGAAGGAATCAAAATCAGATTATGTTATGAATTATTTTTCTAATAGTGCAAAGCTATTAGTTCTACTACTTCTTGCGACCATATTTAGTCTACTATTAAAAGATTTTAATTTTCCTGAGTCCAGTATCGAGATGTGTTTTCTACTCGGAGTATTATTTACAGCAAGGCTTACCACAGGGTATGTATATGGTATTCTTTCATCTGTTCTATCTATTCTAATTTACAATTTCTTTTTCACTACCCCCCTGTTTACCTTTGCAGTAAATGATCCCAGTTATTTTATCATTTTTGGAAGTATGATGATTACAGCAC
>JAEYRR010000295.1 GCA_023435505.1 Bacillota bacterium
TTTCAAGATAAGGTTTTGTAAAACGACATTCAGGGAAACCAGGACAAGCAAGGAATTTTCCATGAGGACCATATTTAATCACTAAGTTACGTCCACAATCATCACAGATCTCCTCCGTAACCTCATCCTCAATCTTATAATCTCCTAACTCCTTTTCTGCAGCTAGGACAGATTCCTCTAAATCTGGATAGAAATTCTGTACTACCGTTCTCCACTTAACAGTGCCAGCTTCTACACAGTCTAGAAGCCCTTCCATATTTACTGTAAAATTCACATCTACGATACTTGGGAACGCCTGTTTCATTATCTGATTCACTACTTCTCCTAGTTCCGTCACATAGAGATTCTTATTCTCCTTCGCTACGTATCTTCGAGCGATAATAGTCGTAATTGTAGGCGCATAGGTACTTGGCCTTCCTATCCCCAGATCCTCTAAAGCTTTGACCAGACTTGCTTCAGTAAAATGAGCTGGCGGTTGGGTAAAATGCTGTTTATCTTCAAAACCAATAACCGTAAGTTCTGAGTCTGTTGTGATAGATTTGGATAATATACCATTTTCAATCTTATCATCTTCTGACATATATACAGACATGAATCCTTCAAATATAGTTTTAGAAGCAGCGCTTGTAAATCGATATCCCCCTCCATCAATCTTAATAGAAGTAGTTTCATAGATAGCAGCTGCCATCTGACTGGCCATAAAACGTTTCCATATCAGCTGGTATAGACGGAATAAATCCCTTGGCAGACTTTCCTTTAACTCAACAGGAGAGTATTCCATATAAGTAGGACGGATTGCTTCATGAGCATCCTGAACCTTTCGCTTATCCTCTTTTTTCGCTTCATTTCCTTGGGTGAATTTTTCTCCATACTGCTTAGCAATATAGTTTCTGGCACTTTCCTTCGCTTCATCACTAATTCTGGTGGAATCAGTACGAAGGTAAGTAATCAAACCGATGCTTCCTTTTCCTTTTATCTCTACACCTTCATACAGCTGTTGAGCTAATCTCATTGTCTTTTGAGTAGAAAAGTTAAGAACCTTGGAGGCTTCCTGTTGAAGTGTACTGGTGGTAAATGGAAGTGGTGATTTCTTAATTCTCTCACCAATCTTAACATCAGTAACTTTATAAACAGCCCCTTCTAAAGACTTAAGTATGTTCTCTAATTCCTCTTTATTATGAATTGTTATCTTATTCTCTGTCGTACCATAAAACTTTGCTTCTAGAGGCTTTTTATCCCCTTTAATCTGGAACATAGCACTTAGTGACCAATATTCCTCAGGTAAAAATGCATTGATTTCTTCTTCTCTGTCACAAATAATACGCAAAGCTACGGATTGAACACGTCCAGCACTTAAACCACGTTTTACTTTGGCCCAGAGGAGCGGGCTTATCTTATAGCCAACCAAGCGATCTAAGATACGTCTTGCTTGTTGGGCATCCACCAAATCCATATCTATGTCTCTTGGCTGTTTAATACTACTCTTAATGGCATTCTTTGTAATCTCATTAAATGTTATACGGTATGTCTTCTTATCATCCAATTTCAATGCTTTAGAAAGATGCCAGGATATAGCTTCTCCTTCACGGTCGGGGTCAGTTGCAAGATAGACTTTATCTGCCTTTTTTACTTCCTTGCGCAATTTGGCAAGCAAATCACCTTTACCACGGATTGTTATATATTTAGGCTCACAATCATGATCCACGTCAATTCCAAGCTGGCTCTTTGGTAAATCTCTTACATGACCGTTAGATGCCATTACTTCATAATTAGCACCTAGATATTTCTTTATTGTGTTCGCTTTAGCAGGTGATTCAACTATCACCAGATACTTTGGCATTGTACCACTCCTTATTTCTACCATATTTCCAAAAAGCAAAGCTTGATTGCTATTCTACTATTTTTCGTCTCTAAACGTAGTCAATCATACACTAATTTTTCCACCCTTGCAAGCAAAAACGTTTTATATTTTTCTTCAGTTATGAAATATGCGCAAAAAAACCTAAGTTTATACACTAGGTTTTAACACAAAACCCTACAGTAATAATTCTTGGATGGCTGATTAATCAGCTTCTTCATTTCCAACTGCAGTAATATTTTCATTAGATTTCCCATATCAAGTTTTAACTGCTCTGACAAGGAACTGATATGTATCGGCTCTAAGTTCAGACTGTCTAGAACTATTTTTCCCTCCTCCGATACTATCGTACTGCTATCCGCTATTATCCCAACTTTGTTATCCCTTGATAAGTTATAGTACTCTAGAATTTCCTCAGGAGAAGCTACAAGCTGTGCGCCATATTTAATGAGCTGATTCGTTCCTGCTGAAAGCGAGTCACAGATTCTACCCGGAACTGCAAATATGTCTTTCCCTTGTTCTAACCCTTGGTCTGCTGTTATCAGCGATCCACTTTTATCTCTTGCTTCTATCACCAGAATCCCATCACATAACCCACTGATAATTCGATTTCGCAAAGGAAAATTCCCCGCCTTTGGAAGAATACCAGGTCCAAACTCACTTAGTACTCCCCCTCTTTCCTCAAGCTTCATATAGAGCTCAATATTCTCCTTTGGATAACAGTAATCAATTCCAGAGCCAAGTACAGCCATCGTATATCCTCCGGCCTCTAAAGCTCCCTCATGACCATAGGAATCTATACCTCTCGCCATTCCACTAATGATCTGAATTCCTGCACTAGCTAAAACAGAGCTGAAATATCTGGCCACTTCCCTTCCATAGGGAGAACAGTTCCTTGCACCAATCACCGCTATGGACTTTCTAGAGGAATCTGGCAGCGAACCGAGTACGTAAAGTCCATAGGGCGGATCATATAAATTGCGAAGACTTTTTGGATATTCAGGTTCAGCATAGGAAATGAAGGAAATACCTTTTCTCTCCATACTCTGCATCTGTTTTCTAATGTTATCTATGTTACGGTTATTTAATATAGTACTACAATCATTTGTTTTAATACCTTTAATTCCTATAAGATCACTTTCCCTACATGTAAATAGATCCCTAGGAGATACAAATGCCTCTAATAACCTGGTAAGCTTAATCTGACCTATCCCCGGTAGGTTACAAATCCAAAACCAAAGCTCCTTTTCGTTTAGCTCCTTATTCTCTTTGTTACAAATAACAATACACACCCTTCTTAAATATACTTCACTGCCCCCAATACTTTTTATCCTGACTTCTATAACAGACAGCCTCTGCCAGATGCTTTACCGTAATGTTATCACTTTCTTCCAGGTCTCCTATGGTTCTGGCAACCTTTAAAATTCTGTGATAGGCTCTAACGCTAATCTGCAATGTTTCAAAAACAGAATCCAAGAATTCCTTCTCTTCTCTCCCCAGAAAACAATACCGTTTTATGGTGCTTGGAGTTAGTTCGGAATTAAAGAAAAAATCTTCTTTCTCATATCTCTTGAGTTGCATCCTTCTAGCTGTCAACACATGCTGCCGCATCAAATCTGAGGTACTCTCTTTAGAATTATTCCCAATCGACTTATAATCTACCTTTTCTGCTTCAATTACAATATCAATTCTATCTAAGAGAGGTCTAGATATCTTATTCAGATACCGCTTAATCTCCAAAGGTGAGCAGTGGCAGAGATTACGATCAGGATAGAAACCACAATTGCATGGATTCATGGAAGTAACCCACATACAGTTTGCAGGATACTGATAAGAACCACTCAATCTGTTTATGGTAATCTTTCTTTCCTCTAATGGGTTCCTTAATATCTCTAATGTAGATTTCTTAAACTCTGGAAGTTCATCTAAAAAGAGTACTCCTCCCGTGGCGAGGCTTATCTCACCCGGTCTTGCAAACTTTCCTCCTCCTATTAACGCTCCCTCTGTAATCGTATGATGAGGATTGCGAAACGGTCGATTCACCACAAGGGCCTGATTCGTATTAAGCAGTCCACATATGCTATAAATTTCTGATATCTTTAGACTTTCTTCAAAGCTTAAATCCGGCATTATAGTTGGTATCCTTCTAGCTAACATGGTCTTTCCCGTCCCTGGTGGTCCTATCATTAATAGGTTATGCATTCCACTTACCGCTATCTCAATCGCCCTTTTACAAGCAAACTGCCCAACCACTTCTGAATAATCCTCCTGATATAACTTTTCTTCGCTAGAAAAGATAGAGTTTACGTCCACATATGCAGGTTCTATCCATAATTTGTTCAGAAGAAACTCTACAGTCTCAGTAACAGAT